>DASRKX010000072.1:0-54365 GCA_035648735.1 Allostellaceae bacterium | reverse complement strand
TGGCGCGCCCGGAGAGATTCGAACTCCCAACCCCCAGATTCGTAGTCTGGTGCTCTATCCAGTTGAGCTACGGGCGCCTTTGTGGCGTGCATGTTACGGAAAGCCGGCGGTACATAACGGCAAGAGCGCGCCGATGGCAAGCCGATTTCCCGCTGCGGGCCGGGTTCGCGCCGGATTCCGAAACGCTTGTCCCGCCCGGCCATACTTGCGTAAACTCCACCGAGTAACGGGGGATTGTTTCCATCATGTCATTGCGCGCCCGCGATTGCGCCATCGCCGCCACGGCATTGCTGCTGGCCGGCTGTTCCTATGCCGACGATATGTTCGGCACCAACTGGTCGGGCGAGCGACAGAACGCCGATGTGGCGTCAGCGACGGCTGCCGCCCCGGCGCCGGCGGTTTCCTACCAGATTCCGCCCGGCCCCGCCGAACGGGCCGCCCAGCCAATGCCGGGCTTCGCCAACGCCGCGAGCGCCGCGCCGACCAACACCGTCGTCGGCCAGAAAGTGGCGAGCCTGCGCGCCGATCTACAGCGGCTTAAGGGCAGCCTGGCGCAGCATCAGCAAGAGACGGCCGCCGGCCATCAGGCGCTCGAGCGCGATTCCGCCGCTTATTTCGGCGCCGTCGGCCAGATCAACGCCAAGCTGCAGGTCGGCACCACGGCGGGCAATCCGCAGCTCGTCGCGCAGTGGAACCAGGCGCAGGGCATGCTCGACCGCATGAGCGCCGATGTCGGCCATTTGAGCAACGTCTCGACCGGCGCCGCGGCCGATTCCTCGCTCGCCGCCTACCTGATGAATGCAACGCGCGCCGCCTTCTCGCTGCAGGGCGCGGTCGACGAGGATCATCGCCAGTTGACGCAGATCCAGGCGGAAATCGACGGCACGACGGTGCAGATCGACGCGTTGCTGACCGTGCTCAGCGACGAGATCGGCCGCCAGAGCAACAACGTCGCCAACGAGCGCGAGAACCTCATCACCCTCTCGCAGGCGATCAAGAACGGCCAGCTCTATGGCCCAAGCCTCGCCAATCGCGCCTTCGGCGGCGGTCCGGTCGCTTCGGCGCCGCTGCCCGCGCCGCGTCAGGCGCGCGCACCTGCCGCCTATACCGGCGGCGCAGGCCGCCCGCTGGTCGTCATCCGCTTCGACCGGCCGGATGTCGCCTACGAGCAGGCGCTCTACACCGCCGTCAGCCGCGCCCTCGAGCGCAAGCCGTCGGCCAATTTCGAGCTGGTGGCGGTGGCGCCGAATTCCGGCACCAGCGCGCAGGCGGCGGTCAACGCCAACGCCTCGAAGCGCAATGCCGAGAATGTCATGCGCTCCTTGACCAGCATGGGGCTCCCGGCCGACCGCGTCAGCCTGTCGGCGACGACCAGCACCGACGTGCAGAACAACGAGGTTCGCATCTTCGTGCGCTAAAGCCGCGCCGGCCGAGACACGGGCCGTCGTTGCGGGCTATCGTCCGCGCATGTCCGCGCCGCCATTCAACAAGACCTTTCCGGTCAGCTGGGAAGAGCTGCACCGCCATTCGCGCGCGCTGGCTTGGCGGCTGCTCGATCGCGGGCCGTGGCACGGTATCGTCGCGGTGACCCGCGGCGGCCTGGTGCCGGCGGCGATCGTCGCGCGCGAGCTCGACGTCCGGCTGGTCGATACGGTCTGCATCGCCAGCTATGACGACCGCGCGCAGGGCCCGGTCACGGTTCTCAAGGAAATCGCGGGCGACGGCGCCGGCCATCTCATCATCGACGATCTGGTCGATACCGGCCGCACCGCCCAGATCGTGCGCAAGATGCTGCCCAAGGCCCATTTCGCGACGGTCTACGCCAAGCCGCAGGGCCGGCCGCTGGTCGATACCTTCATCACCGAGGTGAGCCAGGACACCTGGATCCTCTTCCCCTGGGACATCGAGCCGCAATTCGTGCCGCCCATCGTCAGCGGACGCGGCGGCCCGACGTGAGCATCGCGCGGCCGACGGTCAAGCTGCTGCCCGGCGGCCATAAGCGCGCCGAGCAAGGCTATCCCTGGCTCTATTCCAACGAGATCCAGATGGATCGGCAGGCCAAGGCGATCGCCGCCGGTACGCTGGTGCGGATCGAGGCCGTGTCCGGCAAGCCGCTGGGCGTCGCCAGCTTCAATCCGCATGCGCTGATCGCCGCGCGGCTGCTGGATGCCGATGCCGGCCGCGCCATCGACCGCGATTTCTTCGTCGCCCGCCTCGAATCCGCGTTGGCGCTGCGCCGCCGCCTCTATGCCGAGCCTTTCTATCGCCTGATCCACGCCGAGGCCGATGGGCTGCCCGGCATCGTGCTCGACCGCTTCGGCGATGTACTGGTGGCGCAACTCAATACCGCGGGCATGAGCGGCCTCGAAGCCGAATTCCTCGACGCCTGCAAAGCGACGCTGGCACCGCATGCGATCGTGTTGCGCACCGATTCCGTCGGTCACCGGATGGAGGGCATCGCGGAAAGCGCCGCGCGCATCATCCATGGCGCGCTCGACGGTCCGGTGACGTTGCAGGAGAACGGCGCGCAATTCTTCGCCGATCCGCTCACCGGGCAGAAGACCGGCTGGTTCTACGATCAGCGGGAGAACCGCCGCTTCATGGCGTTGCTGGCATCCGGCGGCAGCGTGCTCGATCTCTATTGCTATACCGGCGGATTCGCTGTCGCTGCGGCGCTCGGTGGCGCCGCTGCGGTGCTGGCGATCGACGGCTCCGAGCCGGCGCTGGGGCTCGCCGTTCAGGCGGCACAGGCCAACGGCGTCGCCGCGCGCTGCCGCTTTTTGCGGGGCGAGGTCTTTGCCGAGCTGGAGCGTCGCGCCGCTTCGGGCGAGCGTTTCGATGTCGTCATTGCCGACCCGCCGGCCTTCGTCAAATCGCGCAAGGATCTGGGGGCGGGCCTCAGGGGCTACCGCAAGCTGGCGCGGCTGGCGGCGTCGGTGGTGGCGCCCGGCGGCCTGCTGTTCATGGCTTCCTGCTCGCACAACGTCGAGGTCGAATCCTTTGCCGAGGCGGTGCGGCGCGGCCTGGCCGATGCCGGACGCAGCGGGCGCATCCTGCTGAGCTCGGGTGCTTCGCCCGATCACCCGGTGCATCCCTTCCTGCCGGAAAGTGCCTATCTCAAGGCGCAGAGCATCGCGCTGGATTAGCTGTCCAGGGCTGCCTTGGGCAGCGTCAGGGCGAAGACCGTGCCCCGCGCATTGCTGTCCTTGAGCCGGATGTCGCCGCCATGGGCGCGCATCACCTCGCGCGCGATCGCCAGGCCGAGTCCCGTGCCGCCGGGACGGGCGGAACCGGCAAAGGGCCGGAACAGATTATCGCGCGCCTTGGGCGCCATGCCGGGGCCGTCATCGCCGATTTCGATCAGCGTCGTGCCGTTGGTCTGTTCGGCGCGGATGGTGCAGTGCTTGGCGCCCGCCTCGGCGGCGTTGCGCACCAGGTTTTCCAGCGCGCGGTAAAGCTGGTCGCGGTCCGCCTCGGCCATCACGCTCGCCGGCACCTCGTTGACCAGCGCCAAGCCGTTGGCCGGCGCGCCGGCGAGTTCCTCGACGAGCCCCGACAGGACGAAGCGGCTGCGGCGCGGCGGCGGCACCTCCTCGCGGGTGAAGCTCAACGTCGCGGTGCAGAGGGCGACGGCGCGATCGATGGCGGCGACCAGCACGGGCGTGATCTTGCGCACCTCGGGTGCGGCGCTGGCCAACAGAGAATCCGACATCAGCCGCACCGTCGAGAGAATGCCGCGCAAATCGTGGTTGATCTTGCCGACGGCCGTGCCCAGCGCCGCCAGGCGCTCCTTCTGCCGCAGCGCCTGCCGCACCGTCTCCTGCATCGACGCCAGCTCCCGCTGGGCGAGGCCGATTTCGTCGCTCCGCGCCGAGGGCCGGATGACACGCGACGCGTCCTCCGGGTCGTCGCGGAAGGCCATCATGCTGGCGGTCAGGCGCTTCAGCGGCCGCACCAGCAGCCATTGCAGGCAGAGATAGAGCAGCACAGCTGTCGCGGACGAGATCGCCGCCGACACCGCCAGCACGCGTTGGCCGAATTCCCACATGTCGCGGTGCAGCGGCGCCTCGTCGAGGATGACCTCGACGGTGACGCTCTTGTCCTGGGGCGCGAGATCGAGCACGCGCAGCACGCGGTTGCCGCGGCGGAACAGGGTCGCCATGGCGTCGCCGATCGAGCCCATCATGCCGGATCGGCGCAGATCGTAGGTCGCATCGATTCGGGGCGGCATGTCCTCCGCCAGCATCAGCGCGCGGTCGGCCATGTGCACGACGATGCCGTGCGCGCCGACATGCGCCAGCAGCGCGTTGGACAGCTCCGGGCTCACCATGTTGTCGGGCGTCGCTTCGAGCGCGAAGATGGCGAGATGCGCCGCGTCGATGCGATCCTCGAGGTAGCTGATGCGATAGCGCGCGATGGCCGGCGCGAAAAGCAGCACGACGCCCAACATCATGAAGGCCACGGTAAGGATCAGCAGTCGCAGCGAAAGGCTGCCGGATATCGCGTTCCTGCCCGTCATCCCAGAATCCGCTCCCCGGCCCGCCGGCGCTTGGCGTCAGTTAAAGCCCTCTGCCGCCTTATTTTTATGCCTCAGCGGCAAGGGGCGACGTTGACTTCACCCACCCGCTTTCGTATACAGCGGCCTCGATTATTACGCGAGAAGCCTCGCCGGAGTTCAAGCCGTGAAGCGCACCTATCAGCCGAGCAAAATCGTCCGCAAGCGCCGCCATGGCTTCCGCTCGCGCATGGCAACGGTCGGCGGCCGCGGCGTGATCGGCCGCCGCCGCGCCAAGGGCCGCAAGCGTCTTTCGGCCTAGAGCCAGGCCGCCGCGCAAGGGGCGCGAGCCGATGTCCAAAATCGTGCGCCTCAAGCGCCGGGCCGATTTCCTGGCCGTGTCCGCGCAACGCCGCAAATGCGTGACGCCGGGACTGATCCTGCAGGCGGGCGTGCGGCCGGCCGAGACGGCCGCGCCGCCGCGCCTCGGCTTCACGGCAAGCCGCAAGGTGGGCATCGCGGTCAAGCGCAACCGCGCCCGGCGGCGGCTCAAGGAAGCGGCCGAGCGCGTCTTCGGCCGCTATGCCGCGCCGGGGCACGATTACGTGGTGATCGCGCGCGGCGAGACGCTGACGCGCGAATTTTCCGATCTCGTCGCCGATCTCGAAACGGCGATGCGGCGGCTGGGCGGCAAGGAACAAAGGGCCGGCGGATGATGGGCGCGAAACTCGTTGCGACGTTGCTGCGCGGCTTGATCCGCGTCTATCAGCTCGGCGTCTCGCCGCTGGTCGGGCCGTGCTGCCGCTATTGGCCGAGCTGTTCGGAATACGCCTCCGAGGCAATCCACGCGCACGGCGCCGGGCGCGGCTCGGGGCTGGCGCTGCGCCGCCTGCTGCGCTGCCATCCCTGGGGCGGAAGCGGCCTCGATCCGGTGCCACCGAAGTCGATGGCACGCTGATGGACCAGCGCAATCTTTTCATCGCCATCGGCGTCTCGGTCGCGATCCTGATCGGCTTCCAGTTCTATACGCAGCACTACCGCACGCCGCCGGCGACGCAGCAGACCGGCACGTCTTCCGGCAATCCGCCGACGACCAGCCAGGCGGCCGGCGGCACCGCGCCGGCCAGCGCGCCGTCGGTCGCGGGCGAGGCCAAGACCGCGCCGCGCGAGACCGTGCTGGCGCAGGCGCCGCGCATCCCGATCGCGACGCCGCGGCTCACCGGGTCGATCGATCTGGTCGGCGGCCGGATCGACGATCTGACGCTGGTGACTTATCACGAGACGGTCGATCCCCGGAGCCCGGCCGTGGTGCTGCTGGCGCCGGACGGCAGCGAGCAGCCCTATTTCGTGCAATCCGGCTGGGTCGCGGCCGATGCCAACGTAAAGGTGCCGGGCCCGGAGACGCGCTGGACCGCCGCTTCGGCCGCGGCGCTCAGTCCCGATCATCCGGTCGATCTCACCTGGGACAACGGCGCCGGCCTGAAGTTCACCCGGCGCTACGCGGTCGACGAGAACTACATGTTCACCGTCACCGAAACGGTGGCGAATGCGAGCCGCGCCACCGTGTCGCTCTATCCCTATGCGCTGGTGTCGCGCGCCGGCGAGGTGCCGGTGTCGTCGACCTATCTGCTGCATGAAGGGCCGATCGGCGTGATCGACGGCACGCTGCGCGAAATAAAATATGCCGACCTCAAGCCCGGCCAGCCCGAGGAATACGCCTCGACTGGCGGCTGGCTCGGCTTCACCGACAAATACTGGCTGACCGCGCTCATCCCGGACCAGAAGGAATTGATCAAGGCGCGCTTCACCCATGCCGTGCGCGATAAGGTCGATATCTGGCAGGTCGATTACCGCGGCGTCGAGCACGCGCTCGAGCCCGGCCAAACCGCCAAGGCCGAAAGCCATATCTTCGCCGGCGCCAAGGAAGTGGCGCTGCTCGACCGCTACGAGGACGCGCTCGGCATCCCGCGCTTCGACCGCGCCATCGATTTCGGCTGGTTCTATTTCATCACCAAGCCGATCTTCCTGACGCTCGATTTCTTCTACAAGCTGATCGGCAATTTCGGCATTGCCATCCTGGCGCTGACCGTCTGCATCAAGGCGATCTTCTTCCCGCTCGCCAATAAATCCTATCGGGCGATGAGCAAGATGAAGAAGCTCCAGCCCGAGATGGCGAAGCTGCGCGAGCGCTTCGGCGACGACAAGGAAAAGCTCAACAAGGAGACGATGGCGCTCTATAAGCGCGTCGGCGCCAATCCCATGGCGGGCTGCCTGCCGATCCTCATCCAGGTTCCGGTCTTTTTCTCGCTCTACAAGGTGCTCTACGTCACCATCGAGATGCGCCACGCGCCGTTCTACGGCTGGATACACGATCTGTCGGCGCCCGATCCGACCACCTTCGTCAATCTGTTCGGCCTGATACCGTTCACCCCGCCGCATATCTCGTTCCTGATGATCGGCGCCTGGCCGCTCATCATGGGCGTGACCATGTTCCTGCAGCAGAAGCTCAATCCGGCGCCGCCCGATCCGATCCAGGCCAAGATGTTCATGATCCTGCCGGTGGTCTTCACCTTCATGCTGTCGCAATTCGCCGCCGGGCTGGTGATCTATTGGAGCTGGAACAATCTGCTCTCGATCGCGCAGCAATGGGTGATCATGCGGCGCACCGGCGCGGTCTGAGGCGATGACCGACGCCGCGGTGCTGCCAGAAGCCGCGGCGCCCGGCCGCAAGGCGATGGAGGCGGGCCGGCTGCTCTTCGCAGCGTCCAGCCGCTTCATCGCCGCCGCCGACGTGCCGGCGGCCCTGCCGCCGGAAACCCTGCCCGAAATGGCGCTGGTCGGCCGCTCCAATGTCGGCAAATCGAGCCTGCTCAACGCGCTGGCCTCGCGTAAGAACCTGGCGCGCGTCGCGCACCGGCCGGGCCGCACCCGCACCCTCAATTTCTACGACATCGGCGGCCGGCTCATGCTCGTCGACCTGCCGGGCTATGGCTACGCCGCCGTCGGCCGCGCCGAGGCGCGCGGCTGGGCCGAGACGATCAATTTCTACCTCGGTCGCCGCGCGGTGCTCGCAGGCGCCGTGCTGATGATCGATGCGCGCCACGGCATGAAGGACGGCGACCGCGCCGCCCTCGAGCTGCTGGCAGCCAACGGGGTGTCGTGCATCGCCGTGTTGACCAAGATCGACAAGGTCAAGACCGCCGCGCGTCCGGCGATGATGGCGGAAGTTGCGGCGGAACTGGCGCGCTACCCCGCGGCTTTCCCGGCGCTTCACGCGGTGAGCGCGCATGACGGCTTCGGCATCCCCGAATTGCGGGGTGCCATCGCGGCGCTGGCGGCCTCGCGGGCCGGCCGCTAAAGTCGCGCGCCATGACCGAAAAGACCGCCCCCGCCCCGGCCGACGCCGTTGCCAAGGCCGCGACGCTATCCGCCGCGCTGCCCTATATGCGGCGCTATGCCGGCAAGAGCATCGTCGTCAAATACGGCGGCCACGCGATGGGCGACATCGCGGTCGCCGAGAAATTCGCGCACGACATCGTGCTGCTGAAGCAGGTCGGCATCAATCCGATCGTCGTCCATGGCGGCGGTCCGCAGATCGGTCAGATGCTCGAGCGGCTCAAGATCAAGAGCTCGTTCATCGACGGGCTGCGCGTCACCGACCAGGCGACGGTCGAGATCGTCGAGATGGTTCTGTCGGGCTCGATCAACAAGGAGCTCGTCGCCTACGTCAACAAGGCGGGTGGCCGCGCCATCGGGCTCTCCGGCAAGGACGCCGATCTGATCCGCGCGCGCAAGCTCAGCCGCAAGCGCGCCGATCCCGGCAGCAACATCGAGAAGGTGCTCGATCTCGGATTCGTCGGCGAGCCTTACGCCGTCGACGCCTCGGTGCTTGAGGATCTGGCGCGTTCCGACATCATTCCGGTCATCGCGCCCATCGGTGTGGGCGACCACGGGGAAACCTACAACATCAATGCCGACACCGCGGCGGGCGCGATCGCCGCGGCGGTCAAGGCGACGCGTCTGCTGCTGTTGACGGATGTGCCGGGCGTGCTCGACGCCCAGAAGAGCCTTGTCCACGACCTGACGGTGGCCGACGCGAAGGCGATGATATCCGCGGGCACCATCTCGGGCGGCATGATCCCCAAGGTCGAGACCTGCATCGAGGCGATCGAGGGCGGCGTCGAGGCCGCGGTCATCATCGACGGCCGCGTCAAGCACGCGATCCTGCTCGAATTGTTCGCCGAGGGCGCCGGCACGCTGATCCGCCGGCGCAAGCTCGGGCGGAAATAAGTTCCAGGCCGCCTTCCTAGTAGACGTCCTTCACATAGCGTCCGGTGCGCGCCAGGTTGCCGATATAGGCCTTGGCGGCGCCGACGCCCATGCCGCCCTGACGCGCGACGATGGCGGCAAGCGCGGTTTCGACGTCGCGGCCCATCGCCATCGCGCCGCAGACGAAAAGATAGGCCCCGTCGTTGAGCCACGACCACAGCCGCGACGATTGCTCGCGCATGCGCTGCTGCACATAGACGCGTTCCACCTGGTCGCGCGAGAAGGCGAGGTCGAGCCGCGTCAGTAGCCCTTCACGGTGCCAAGCGGAGAGTTCTTTTTCATAGAGAAAATCGGTGGCGCGATGCTGGTCGCCGAAAAACAGCCAGTTGCGGCCCTTGGCGCCATTCTCGCGCCGCTCCTGCAGGAAGGCGCGGAAGGGCGCGACGCCGGTGCCCGGACCGATCATGATCATCGGTGCGTCGTCCGAATCAGGCGGCCGGAAAGGATGCGCCGGCGGCTGAATGAAAACCGGCATCTCGAGATCGGACGTGGCCCGATCGGCGAGGAAGCAGGATGCAACGCCCTTGCGCGCGCGCCCACGTTTCTGCCATCGCACCGCGGCGACGGTCAGATGGACCTCGCCGCCATGCACCAGAGGCGAGGAGGCGATCGAGTAGAGCCGCGGTTGCAGGGCCGCTAGCGCCGAGATCAGCTCCTGGAGCGGCGGTCGTGCCGACGGGAAGGTCTCGAGCAGCTCCAGCAGATCGGCCTCTTCCGGCTCAGCGCCGGGATAGCCCTCGGCCAGCGCCTGCAGCCGCTGCGATTCGTCCGGATCGGTTGCGCGCGAGGCGAGGACCTCGACCGCCTCGTCGGTCGGCCGGCCGATGTCGCAAGCCCGGCTCAGCGCTGCGAAAAGCGGCTGCCGGCTGCCATCGGGACAATCGACGTCGATGCTCGGATTCGTGCCCATGGCCGCGATGATCGCGGCAACGGTCTCCGGGCAATTGGTCGGCATGATGCCGAGGCTGTCGCCGGCGCGGTAGCGGAGTCCTGAGCCATAGAGGTTGAGGACGATCTGCCGCGTATCCTTGGCCGAGCCGGTTCGGTTGAGCGACAGGGCCGTCTTGAAGCGGCCGGACGTCGATGCCGGGACGGAACGGGCGGCGGGTGCCGCCCCCACCTTCGCAACCGGCGCCGCCGGAAGCGCCGCCGCCGCGACGACGGCAACCGGTGCCCCGGTTTCCATCAGTTCCTTGAGCTTGCGCGTGGTCTCCTTGCCGCCGGGCACGCAGCGGGTGAGGTTCTTCTCGCTGCCGGAGGATATCGCCTCGGCATAACTCCGGCAGAGATAGCTGCATTGGCCGCAATCCTGCTGCGCCATCGCCGCCATCAGCAGCCGCGGCAGCGGCTTTCCTTCGGCTAGTTTCATCCGCTCGTCCAGCGGCAGCGACATGTCGTGCCAGGGAAAATCCTCGACGGGTTGTGGGGCGGGCTGCGCGACCGTGACGGCAGCGGTCGCGGTCGCAAGACCCGCCTCGCCGCCGTAATAGGCGGCGAGCCAGCCGTTGATGAAGGCGCGCTGCGCTGGATGGAACGGCGCGCTTTCCGGCAGGAGGGGTGCGGTCGCGCTCATGCGTTGCCCGCCGCCGCCATGAGCTGCAGCTGCTCCGTCGAATGCCGGCCGGCGAAGGCGTGGAAGGATTCGCCGTCGATGCGCTGCACCAGATAGGCCTTCAGCAGTCGCTCGAGCCGGGGCGGCAGCTCGGCGAAGGGCAGATCGCGCGCGATCTCGCGGGCCAGTGCCCGTTCGCTGCCGGCGCCGCCGCCGACCAGCACTGTGTAGCCCTCGATCATGTCGTCGCCTTGCGCCACCTTGACGCCGAGCAGGCCGATGTCGCCGACATAATGCTGCGCGCAGGAATGGGGGCAGCCGGTAAGGTGGATGTTCACCGGCTGGTCGAGCGCCACGTGGGTTTCGAGATGTTCCGCCAGGCGCATCGCCTGTCCCTTGGTGTCGGTGGCGGAAAACTTGCAGCCGGTATTGCCGGTGCAGGCGACCAGCGCGCCGCGGATGGCGGAGGCTTTCCAGTCGAGTCGGAGCGCTTCGATCGCCGCCTTCGCCTGGTCGAGCTTGGCTTCGGGAATGTCCGAGATAATCAGGTTTTGCCACACGGTGAGGCGGATCGTGCCGCTGCCGCAATTGGCCGCGATCTCCGCGAGACCGCGCAGCTGGTCGGCATCGAGCCGGCCGACCGGCACGGCGACGCCGATATAGAAGCGGCCCTTCTGCTTTTGCGGGTGGATACCGATCTGGCCGTGCTTGAGCACCGGTCCGCGCGGCACGCAGGCATCTTTCGGCAGACGCAACGGTTTGAAGGACAGCGCCGCCTCGAATTCGGCGACGAATTTCTCGATGCCCCAGGAATCGATCAGGTATTTGAGGCGCGCCCGCTTGCGGTCGGTGCGGTCGCCATGGGCGATGAAGAAGCGCACCACGGCGATTGCGGCGGCAACGCATTCCTCGGGCTTGAGGAGAATGCCGGCGTCGCGCGCGAAATCGCCGTGGCCGGTAATGCCGGCGAGGCTCATGCGGAAATAAATCCCGGCCGGGACCGCCGCGCCTTCGGCGACGCGCACGGCGGCAAAGCCGATGTCGTTGGTGTCCTCGAGTACGCCGATCTGTCCGCCGCCGTCGAAGGCGATATTGAATTTGCGTGGCAGGCCGTAGAGCTCGCGGTGGTTGAGGATGGTGAAATGCAGGGCGCGGGCCAGCGGCCGGGTGTCGATCAGCTCCTGCGGATCGATGCCCGCGATCGGGCTGCCGGTGATATTGCGGATGTTGTCGGCGCCGGCGCCGCGCGAGGTCAACCCCAGATCCTGGATGGCCGTCAGCACGTCGACGATGGCGGGAGGCTTGATCTCGCGGATTTGCAGATTGGCCCGTGTCGTCACATCGGCATAGCCGCCGCCCCAGATGCTCGCCATGTCGGCCACGCCCGCCAGCTGATGCGCCGAGAGAATCCCGTTCGGCATGCGCAGCCGGCACATGAAGGAATTCTGCGCCGGCGCCACATAGAACAGGCCGAAGAATTTGTGCCGGAAGATGTCGATGCCCTTGGGCGCTTTTCCGGCCGCGGCATTGGCGCTGAGCTCGTCCCACATGTCGAGCGGATGCGCTTTGCGCTTGGCCTGCTCCTCGGGCGCGAGCTGGCGTCCGGCAGCGATGAAGCGGTCCTGCGCGGCGCGGTGGATGTCGGTCTCGGCGGCTGACGAGGCGGGCGGCGGCGCGCCGGGACCGCGCCGCGCGGCGATGCCGCTCAGGAACCCTTCCAGGTAGTTCTTCTGTTCGTCGTCGAGAATTGCGCTGTCGCTCATGCTCCTTCCTTAGCAATCGCAATGCCAAAGCCGGCGGTGCACGAAAGCGTGGGAAAGCGGCGAATTAACGATGATTCGCCGGCATCGCGGCGGCGCATTGCCTGTTCTGGATGCTGCGAGTGCGAAATTGCATCAAATATGGGCATGGCCTCGGTCGGGTGAAACTGCGCAGCAAATAGGCTTCGGGCTTCGGAAAGTCGGTGCCGCGCCGAAATTTTCAGGCGGCGCGGCGAAAAACCGCAACGCGGTCGTGTGGCACGCGATTTGCGAAATCAAAAACACACAAATGTGAACGGCGCGCGCCTCCACGGGCGGGAGCGGGCGGGCCACCAACCTCGCAGCCGGCAAAAGAGGCAAATTATGTTTCTCGATACCGTCGACCAGTTCGCCAGCATCGCCGCGGTCAAGACTGCGTTCCTGAAACGGACGCCCGTCGGCTTCTGGCTCAGCGCGATGATGGCGGGCGCTTATGTCGGGATCGGCATCATCCTGATCTTCAGCGTCGGCTCCGATGTCGATCCGGCCTATCGTGCGCTCGTGATGGGTGCGTCCTTCGGTATCGCGCTCACCCTGGTGATCTTCGCCGGCTCCGATCTCTTCACCGGCCATACCATGTTCATGCCGCTCGGCTACCTGCGCGGCAAGATCAGGCTCAAGGACGTCGGCGCCGCCTGGTCCATGTCCTGGCTCGGCAATCTCGCCGGTTGCGCGGTGCTCGCGGTGATCTTCATCGCCGGCGGCGGCGGCGCGATGCTGCACTCCAAGAGCCAGTTCATCTACGCCGTCGCGGCGGCCAAGATGAACGCGCCGGCGCTGGCGCTGTTCGCGCGCGCCATCCTGTGCAATTGGCTGGTCTGCCTGGCCATCTGGATGGCCGGCCGCACGCAAAGCGACGCCGCCAAATGCATATTCATCTTCTGGTGCCTGTTCGGCTTTGTCGGCAGCGGCTACGAGCATTCGGTCGCCAACATGACGCTGCTGCTGATCGCGCTGCTCACCGAGCATCCGGACACGATCACCTGGGCGGGCTTCGCCTACAACATGTTCTGGGTGACCCTGGGCAACATCGTCTCCGGCACGGTCTTCGTCGCGGCGGCGTATTGGGTCATGTCGAGTCCCAAGACGGCGCCGCAAACCGTCAAGCTTGCGGCGGTAGGCGGCGCGGCGGATTGATTTAGGGGGTGGCAAGGCGTGGCGTCGGGGGCGCCGCCGCGCTTTTTCGTAATCGACAAACGGCGCCCGGCGCTCCATAAACGGGCGCGCATGAGCCCGCCTGAATCACAACCTCCCGCGACCCGCCCGCTCGATCGCATCGAGACCTGGATTTTCGATCTCGACAACACCCTCTATCCGTCCTCCTGCCGCCTCTATGTCGAGGTCGAGGAGCGCATGGGCCGCTACATCATGGACACCCTCAAGCTCGACTATGAAGGTGCCCACGCGCTGCGCCGCCGTTATTTTCAGCAGCACGGCACCACGCTGCGCGGCCTGATGAACGAATACGCGGTCGAGCCCAGGCATTTCCTCGATTATGTCCACGCGATCGACCTCTCCGCCGTGCAGCCGGCGCCGGCGCTGGGCGCGGCGCTCGACGCGCTGCCCGGCCGCAAGCTGGTCTTCACCAACGGGACCCAGCGCCATGCCGAGCGCGTACTCGACCGCCTCGGCCTGGCGGCGCAGTTCGGCGGCATTCACGACATCGTCGCCATCGACTACCGGCCGAAGCCCGATCCGTCGGGCTATCGCCAATTGCTGCAACGCTACGGCATCGAGCCGACAAGCGCCGCCATGGTCGAGGACATGGCGCGCAATCTGCCGCCGGCCGCGGCGCTCGGCATGACCACGATCTGGCTCCGGGGCGGCCCGCATGGCGAGCTGGAGGCGGCCCATGCCGCCCATATCCATCACGTCGTCGACGATTTGCTGCCGTTCCTCGCGGCGCTGGCGCCGCGGCCGCAAGCCGCCTAGAAGCCGACCAGCCGCGCCCAGAGCCCATCGGCATCGGGGGGCGCCCGGTCGCCGCGCCAGGCGACATGCTGGTCCGGGCGAATGAGCGCCAGATCGCGGCCATAAAGCGCCCGCGCCTCGGTATCGGCGATGTCCAACACCTGCAGCGGAATGCCGCGCGACTGGGCGGCGGCGGCGAGGCTTGCCGAATCGGGCGGCGCGCGGCCCAGCCGCAGCAGCGTGAAGCCCACGCCGAAGCGGTCGAACAACGAGCTGCCGAAACCGCGCCCGGCATCGAGCCAGAGCTGCGGCGCCCGGCCGCCCGGCACGCCCGAGGGATCGTAATGCGCGAAATCCTCCGGTGGCGGCGATCCATCGGACACGATCAAGGACGAGCCGTCATAGCGCGCGCCGAGCTGCACGCCGATCGAGCCGAATTCCTCGCCGAAGGTCGCGAGGAAATCGCTGGCTTGCCGGCGCGCTTCCGTGCCGGCGGGCGATTCCTCCTCCATCTCGCGCGGCGTCTTGACGTCGCCGACATTCATGGCGAGGGCGCGCGCCGCTTCGGTGTTGCGCTTTCCCACCGGCCGGCGCTCGCGGTCATAGCTCGCGATGAGGTCAGGGCCGCCCCAGCCCTGTATCATGGCGGCGAGCTTCCAGGCCAGATTTGCCGCATCGTCGATGCCGGTGTTCATGCCGAAGCCGCCGGTCGGCGAGAAGAGATGCACGGCATCGCCGGCCATCAGCACGCGGTCCTCGCCGTAGCGCTGCGCCACCAGCGCGGCGCCGCCGTTCCACGGCGAATGGGCGAGGAGCTCGACCGGGATGTCGGCACCCGCCGCGCGCTTGACCATGCCGCCGACCAGCGCGTCGTCCTTCGCCGAGGGCGGCGGCGCATCCTCGGCGCGCCGCGTCAGCACCAGGAATTCGTCCTCGCCGTTGAGCGCGGTAAGCGCGACGCGCAGCTCGGGATTGACCACCCAGTATTGCCAGGCGCGCCGCACCTTGTAGTCGCGATAGAGCGCTTTCGTGCGAACGTATGATGCAAGCATATAGGTGCCGAAGAACGGCTGTTCGAGGCCGCCGGGACCTTCATAGCGGATGCCGAGCGTGCGGCGCACGAAGCTCTGGCCGCCGTCGCAGCCGACAAGATAGGCGGCGCGCCAGCTTTCGGCTTCGCCGCCGGCACGTTCGCCGCGCAGGCTGACGCCGTCGTAATCCTGCTTGAATGAAGTCGCGCTCCAGCCGAAGCGCAGCGTGATGTTCGGCCGCGTGGCGGCGTGCTCGAGCAGGAATTTCTCGACATACATCTGGTTGGCGCGGTGGACTGGCTCGAGCAGCTGATCGGTCTTCGCGCTCGCGTCGCGCGCCGCCAGCTTTTCCGCCGCCGACGGCATCTCGATCCGCGCCAGCTCCCAGCCGTTGAAGCGGGTGAAATAGACCGTGTCGGTCGGGTGGTCCGCCGGCAGGCCGAGGCGGCGGATCGGCTCGGATATCCCGAGCCGCCGGTAATGCTCCATGGTCCGCGCGTTGTGCGTATTGCCCTTCGGGTGCCAGCGAGCATTCGGCTCGGTGTTGAACACCGTCGATTTGATACCGTGCCGGTCGAGCAGCAGCGCCAGCACCAGGCCGACGGGGCCGCCGCCGACAATGGCGATCGCGGTGCTTTGGGTTGCGGGGGCGGGCATGGCGATGACGCCGCATACTGCCCGAGCCGCGCCGGGCCTGCCAACCCATGCCCGCCCGCGGTTGACAGGCATGGGGGCCGCGCCGCATGGTTTCGCGCCCGTCTCCGTCAAAAGCCCTTCGCGCCATGGATATTTCCCGACTGCAAGCGACCATCGACGCCGCCTGGGAGGCGCGCGATCGGCTCGACGCCAAGACCAGGGCGACGGCGAAGAAGGCGGTGGCGGCGGCGCTCGACGCACTCGATTCCGGCACGCTGCGCGTCGCCGAGAAGCGCGGTGGCCAGTGGCACACCAACCAATGGCTCAAGAAGGCGGTGCTGCTGTCCTTCCGGCTCACCGACATGGCCGCGATCGCCGGCGGGCCAGCAGGGTCGCGCTGGTGGGACAAGGTGCCGTCCAAGTTTTCCGGCTGGAGCGCCGCGCAATTCAAGCAGGCCGGCTTCCGCGCCGTGCCGGGCGCGGTGGTGCGGCATGCGGCGTTCATCGCGCCGGGCGCGGTGCTGATGCCGAGCTTCGTCAATGTCGGCGCCTATGTCGGCGAGGGCACCATGGTCGATACCTGGTCGACCATCGGCTCCTGCGCGCAGATCGGCCGCAACTGCCATATCTCGGGCGGCGTCGGCATCGGCGGCGTGCTCGAGCCGGTCCAGGCGCAGCCGGTGATTGTCGAGGACAATTGCTTCATCGGCGCGCGCAGCGAGGTTGCCGAGGGCGTCATCGTCGAACAGGGCGCCGTGCTGGCGATGGGCTGCTTCATCGGCGCCTCGACCAAGATCGTCGATCGCGCCAGCGGCGAGACCTTCATGGGCCGCGTGCCGGCCTATGCCGTCGTCGTGCCGGGCGCGCTGCCGCCCAAGGGCGGCGCGGGACCGAGCCTCGGCTGCTGCGTCATCGTCAAGCGGGTCGACGAGCGCACCCGTGCCAAGACCTCGATCAACGAATTGCTGCGCGATTGATGGCCATGACAATCGATCCCGTCACCCTGTCCGCCGCGCTGATCCGCTTTCCCAGTGTCACGCCCAAGGACGAGGGCGTGCTGGCGCATCTGGCGCAAGCGCTCGAACCGATCGGATTCAAATGCGAGATGGTTCCCTTTCAGGAGCCGGGCACCGAGCGGGTGCTCAACCTCTATGCCCGGCTCGGCAAGGCGGGACGCAATTTCTGCTTCGCCGGGCATACCGACGTGGTGCCGCCGGGCAATCGCGAGAACTGGTCGGTCGATCCGTTCTCGGCGACGCTGAAGGATGGCGTGCTGACCGGGCGCGGCGCCGCCGACATGAAAAGCGCCATCGCGTGCTTCGCCGCCGCTTCCCAGCGCTTCGTGGCGGCGCGCGGGCCCGATTTCGGCGGCTCGATCAGCCTGCTGATCACCGGCGACGAGGAAGCCGCCGCGGTCAACGGCACGAGGAAGGTGCTCGAATGGCTGGCGGCGCGCGGCGAGAAGCTCGACGGCTGCATCGTCGGCGAGCCGACCAGCGTCGGGTCGCTCGGCGACATGATCAAGATCGGCCGGCGCGGCAGCCTCAACGGCTATCTCACGGCGCATGGCGTGCAGGGTCATTCCGCCTATCCGCATCTCGCCGACAACGCCGCGCACCGGCTGGTCGCCATGCTGACCGCGCTGACCGCCGAGCCCATCGACCAGGGCACCGCCAAGTTCGAGGCGTCCAACCTGCAGATCGCCAGCATCGATATCGGCAACGCCGCCGCCAACATCATTCCCGATCGCGCCCGCGCCGTCTTCAACGTCCGCTTCAACGACCGCTGGAGCGGCGCCAAGCTCGAGGCGTGGTTAAGGCAACGCCTCGACCAGAGCGGCGGCAAATACGATCTCAAGGTTATCGTCAGCGGCGAATCCTTCCTGGTGCCGCCGGGCGAGGTCAGCCGCAACCTGGTCGCCGCCATCGAAAGCGTTACCGGCCGCACGCCCGAGCTCAGCACCGGCGGCGGCACGTCGGATGCGCGCTTCATCCAGAATTATTGCCCGGTCGCGGAATTCGGTCTGACCGGCGTCACCGCGCACAAGGTTAACGAATGCGCGAGCGTTAACGATATCGAGAATTTAACGAAGGTTTATTTGAAATTTCTCGATCTCTTCTTTCCGGTAAGATGAAACTCGGCTATTTAAGAAAAAGCTGTTTAGCGTTCTTTTAACCAATTACGCGTTAATCCTTCCAGCCATGGAAATCTCTGCTCGGTTGCGCGGCGTGCGCGTGGCGCTTGCTCTCGTCCTGATGGGCGTGAGCGGCGTTGCCTATGCCGCCGACGAGGCCGTGCCGGCGAAAGGCGCCGCCGGCTTCGTGCAGGACATGCGCCAGACGCTGTCCGATACGGGCTTGCCGCACGCGGTCGCGGCGGCCGCGCAATGGGTCGCCAAGGCCGAGCTCAGCGTCGCCACCGCGCGCGAGCTGCGGCCGAGCCTCGGCATGCTGGCTTTCGCAACCGCGACCACCGCGGCCCTGCCGATCGGCGAAGTCGTCGCCCTGCACGAGCGCACGCCCCAAACCGAAGGCCAGTCGGAGGCGAATTCCGCGCCGGCGCGCCAGAAACGTCTCTCCCTCGCCGACATCTCGCGCCAGGCGGTGGCCACCCCGGATCGCAATTGGGTGCTGAGCCGCAGCCGCAGCAATCTCGGCGTCGAGATCGGCACCGCGGCCATCGATCCGGCGACATATCTCACGACGGGCACCGACCGCGGCCCCGCCATCGGCAGCGCGCTCGCCGAACATTCGCTCGCCGGCCACGACATCGAGATCGGCTGGCCGATGCCGTCGCTGCCGCAGGCGCGCATCAGCGCCGGGCATTACTGGTGGGGCGACCGGGCCTTCACGCCGGAAGTGCAGGGCAACCGCGTCAGCCTAAGCTACGCGGTGAACGAACATCTGCAATTCGAGGGCGGCGGCAGTCAGGATACCGTGCATGGCAGCACCGGCTTCTTCGGCCTGCGCTACAACGTGCCGCTCGATACCGGCAAGCTGCCGGGCGTCATGCCGCGCTAGGCGTCAGCCTTCGCCGTAGATCACTTCGACTAGATAGAGTCCTTCCGCCGGCGCCGTCGGTCCGCCGGCACGGCGATCGCGCGCTTCCAGCGCCTTCTTGACCTGCGCGGCGCTCCATTTCTTGGCGCCCACCAGCTTCAGCGTGCCGACGATGTTGCGCACCTGATGGTGCAGGAACGACCGCGCCCGCGCCTCGATGTGGATCTCGTCGCCCGCGCGTGTGACGTCGAGCGCGTCGAGCGTCTTCACCGGCGATTTCGCCTGGCACATCGTGTCGCGGAATGTCGTGAAATCGTGCTTGCCGACCAGGAGCTGCGCCGCGGCCTGCATCGCTTCGGCGTCGAGCGCGGCGCCGACGTGCCAGACGCGGCCGCGCTCCAGGGCGGCGGGCGGCCGCCGGTTGAGAATGCGGTAGCGATAGACGCGCTCCTTGGCCGAGCGCCGCGCATTGAAGGACTCGGCGACGCGCTCGACCGCCAGCACCGTCACGGCATGCGGCCTGACGTGCTGGTTGAGCGCGTTGCGGACGGTGTCGGCCGGCCGCTCGCGCGCCAGATCGACATGTGCCACCTGGCCGAGGGCATGGACACCGGAATCGGTGCGGCCCGCGCCATAGACGGTGGCGCGCTTGCCGGAAAAGCGCTCGACCGCGGTCTCGAGGATTTCCTGCACCGTCAGCCCCTTGGCCTGGCGTTGCCAGCCGACCAGGCCGGTGCCGTCATATTCGACGGTCAGCTTGTAGCGGGGCATGGCAGGAGGGTGCCTGGGGGAAGGGGACAGCCGCGCAGGAAAGCCGCGGCATCCATCGCCGCGCGTCCGGCGCGTTGCAGCCGGGTCAGGCGTAGTGCGCCCGCGCCGCAGGCGATGGTGAGATTGTCGTCGAGCACCGTGCCCGGCGCGGCGTGCCCGGAGGATGCAACCACCTCGGCGTCGAGCACCCGGATGCGCTCGCCGCCATGGGTGAAATAGCTGCCGGGGAAAAGCTCGAAGGCGCGCAAGGCCCGGGCGAGATCGGCGGCCGGCAGGCGCCAGTCGAGTTCGCCTTCCGCGCGCTTCAGCTTCTTGGCGTAGGTTGCGCCCACATATGGCTGCGCCGCCGGCTTGAGCGCGCCGGCCGGCAGCCGGTCGAGCGCCTTGAGCAGCAGCGCGGCGCCCATCTCGGCGAGCTGGTCATGGAGCGCGCCGGCCCGCGTCGCGGCGTCGATCTTCACGCGCTCGGCCAACAGCACCGGCCCGGTGTCGAGGCCGGCTTCCATCTGCATGATCGAGATGCCGGTCTCGCGGTCGCCGGCAAGGATCGCCCGTTCGATGGGCGCAGCACCCCGCCAGCGCGGCAGCAACGAGGCATGCACGTTGATGCAGCCGAGGCGCGGCGCCGCCAGCGCCGCCGCCGGCAGGATCAGCCCATAGGCCGCGACCACCGCGACGTCGAGCCGCAACGCGGCGAATTTAGCGACCGCTTCGGCGTCGAACCGCGTTGGAGTCTCGATGGGCAGATCATGGACGCGCGCCAATTCCTCGACCGGCGAGGGCGTGACGTGGTGGCCGCGGCCGGCGGGCCGTGCCGGCTGGGCATAGACGCAGGCGATGTCGTGCGGGGAGTCGATCAGCGCCGCCAGGATGCGCGCCGCGAATGCGGGCGTCCCCATGAAGGCGAGGCGCAGCTTGCTCATCGGCGGTCGCCTGCGGCGCTTAGGCGGGAACGGGCGTCTGCAGGCGTTTCGCTTTCGCGAGCTTGCGCAGGATGATGCCGCGCTTCAACGCGGAGACATGGTCGACGAAAAGCACACCCTCGAGATGGTCGATCTCGTGCTGGATGCAGGTCGAGAGCAGGCCCCTGGCTTCCCTTTCGCGGATCTCGCCATGCTCGTCGAGATAGCGCAGGCGGATTTCCGCCGGGCGCTCGACCTCGGCATATTGCTCGGGCAGCGACAGGCAGCCCTCGTTGCAGACGACGCGCTCCTCCGACCGCCAGAGAATCTCGGGATTGGCGATCCTGAGCGGCGCGGGCTTGCCGCCCTCGCCGCCGATATCGACGACGATGACACGCTCGAGCGCGCCGACCTGCGGCGCAGACAGGCCGATGCCGTCCTCGGCATACATGGTCTCCAGCATGTCGCCCATCAGCCGCCGGATGCGGTCGTCGACTCGCGCGACCGGCTTGGATTTGCGCTTCAGGCGCGGATCGGGCGCGGTGATAACTTGCAGCAGGGCCATGGCTGGGAATTAGGTAGGGAATCGGGACGACTCCGTCAACCGGTAGCTGGCAAGCGCGCGGCGCTGGGCTAACATGCCGGCCATGGAAATCGCATTGATCCTGCTCGCCCTCGTCCTGGCCGCGGGCTGCGTCGGCCTGGTGCTGGCGCGCGAGCGCGCGGTCAAGGCGCGCCACGCGGCCGAGAGCGAGCTGGCGGTGACGCGCGAGAAGCTGGCCGAGGCGGCGAACCGGCTGCCGGATTTCGAGCGGCTGCGGCAGGACAGCCTGCAGGCGGCGCAGGCGGCGATGCACAAGACCGCGCTCGACCTCTCCTCGAAGCTCCTCGAAGACCACAAGCGCGAGGCCGTCGCGGCGAAGCAGGCTTCCGAACTCCGGCTCAAGGAAGTGGCGCAGCCGCTGGTCGATCACGCGGCCAAGCTCGACGCGGCGGTCGCCGCGCTCAACAGCCAGCTTCAGGACAAGGGCAAGACCCTCGATACCGTCATGCGCGCGCTGTCGAGCCCGGGCGGCGCCGGGGCCATCGCCGAGATCGGCCTCGCCAACACGCTCAAATCCTTCGGCCTCGAGGAAGGCCGCGACTACGAACTGCAATTCCACGCGCCGGGCGAGGCTTCGGGCCAGCGCCTGCGGCCGGATGCGGTCGTCTATCTGCCCGGCGATACGGTGCTGGTGATCGACTGCAAGGCGTCGAAGGCGATCCTCGACATCGCCGAGGCCGCGGACGAGACGGCGGCGGCCGCCGCCTATCGCGGCCTTGCCGGCACGATGAACACGCATCTGAAGGCGCTCGCCTCCAAGGATTACCAGGGCGCGGTGCAATCCGCCTGCCGTGCCCGGGGACGCGGCGAGATCGCCCGCATGATGAGCGTGATGTACCTGCCGAGCGAGATCACGCTCGACAAGCTCTATCGCGCCGATGCCGAATTCCGCCGCAAGGCGCAGGAGCTGGACATCATCCCTGCCGGCCCGGGCACGCTGCACGCGATCATTTCCTTCGCCGCCGGCGATATCCGCCGCCAGCGCCAGGCGGAGAACCAGGCGCGCATCGTCGAAACCGTCGCCGGGTTGCTCGACAGCCTGCGGGTCGTTCTCGAATCGGCGGCAAAGGTCGGCAAGGGAATCGAGACCGCCTCCACCGCCTTCGCCGACCTCGCCGCCTCGGTCAACCGCCGGCTGCTGCCGCGCGCCCGCAAGCTCGGCAAGCTCGGCGTTCCGACGGCGAAGCCGCTACCGACCAACGTGCCGAGCTACGAGCTGCGCCGGGTCGAGGAAACCATCGAGGGCGAGTCCGAGGAGATCGATTCACCCGCGCCGCCGCGCCCACGCCTCATCGGCGAATGATCAATCGGCGGTGAGCTGCTTGCGCGATTTCAGCGCGGCGGTGAGCGTGCCTTCGTCCAGATAATCGAGCTCGCCGCCGACCGGCACGCCATGCGCCAGGCGGGACACCTTGGCGCCGGTTTCGGCCAGCCGGTCCATGATGTAATGCGCGGTGGTCTGGCCCTCGACCGTGGCGTTCATTGCCAGGATGATCTCGGCGACCTTGCCCTCGACGGTGCGCTTGGTCAGCGCGTCGATCCGCAAATCCTCCGGCCCGATGCCGTCGAGCGCCGACAGGGTGCCGCCCAGCACGTGATAGAGCCCGTTGAAGGCGGCGGCGCGTTCGATCGCCCAGAGGTCGGCCATGTCCTCGACGACGCAGATGATCGAGCGGTCGCGCTTCGGGTCGCGGCACAGCGCGCAAGGGTCCGCCGTGTCGAGATTGCCGCAGATTGTGCAGGGCTGGATGCGCGCCGCCGTCTCGGCGAGCGCCGCCGCCAGCGGCTCCATCAGGCTCTCGCGCCGCTTGATGAGGAACAACGCCGCGCGCCTTGCCGAGCGCGGCCCCAGCCCCGGCAGCTTCGACAGCAATTGAATGAGACGGTCGAGCTCGAGCACTGCCTAGAACGGCAGCTTCATGCCCGGGGGAAGCTGGAGGCCGCCGGTAAGTTTTCCCATTTCCTCGGCGACCTGCCGATCGAGGCGCCCCTTGGCGTCGTTGAAGGCGGCGGTGATCAGATCCTCGAGCACTTCGACCTCGCCGGGATCGACGGCCGATTTGTCGAGCTTCACCTTTTTCAGTTCGCCCTTGCCGTTGAGCGTGACCTGCACCAACCCGCCGCCCGCGGCGCCGCTGACCTCGACTTCGTTCAGCTTCGCCTGCAGCTCGGCCATGCGCGACTGCATCTGCTGCGCCTGCTTGAGCATCTGGCCGAGATTGGTCATGCGAAATCGTCCTCTACTTGTATGTCCTCGACCGGCGCGGCCTCGTCGCCGGTTTCGCCGGTGCTGGGTGCCGCGGGCATCTCCTTCTCGCGCACCGCCTCGATGCGCGCGCCGGGGAAGGCGTCGAGCACGGCGCGCACCAGCGGATCGCTCGCGGCCTCGTCCTTCAATCCTGCGGCGCGGGCTTCCTCCTGCTGGCGCAGCGTCGGCTGCCCGGCATCGCCCGAGACGCTGACCACCCAGCGCCGCCCGGTCCATTGGCTGAGCAATTGGCCGAGCCGGTTCGGCAGCTCGCGCGGCGCGCGCTCGCTCGGCCGCAGCTCGATGCGGCCCGGCTCGAAACGGACGAGATGCACGTCGCCGTAGAGATGCGCGCGCAGCAGCGCCTCGCGATTGTCCTCGAAGAGCTTCACCACATCGAGAAAGCTCTGCGGCCCGGCCGGGACGGGTTCGGCGGCGGGCAGATCGCGCGGCTGCAGGCGGGGTGCTGTGCTCATGCCACCCTCGCCGGAAGCGCGCGGCGCCGCCGAGATTCGCGGGCCCGGCGGCGCGGATTCGCGCGGGGCATTTTCCAGGGTCTTGATCAGTTCGGCCGGGCTCGGCATGTCGGCGGCATAGGCCAGCCGCACCAGCACCATCTCCGCCGCCTCGATCGGCGAGGGCGCGGTGTGCGTCTCGCCCAGCCCCTTCAACAGCATCTGCCAGGCGCGCGTCAGCTCCGGCATCGCCAGCTTCTGCGCCAGCGGCAGGGCGCGGCCGCGCTCGCCCTCGAAGCCCGAATCCTCGCCGCCCGCCGGCCCGTCGAGCTGCAAGCGGGTGACGTAATGGACCAGCGCCAAAAGCTCGCGCAGCACCATGGCCGGGTCGGCGCCGCCCTCGTAAAGCGACGCGATCTGGCGCAGCGCGCCGGCGGCGTCGCCCTTGAACAATGTTTCCAGCAGATCGAAGATCAAGCCGCGATCGGCGATGCCGAGCATGTCGCGCACGATGTCCTCGGTGATCTTGCCGGCGCTGAGCGAGATCGCCTGGTCGAGCAGCGACAGCCCGTCGCGCACCGAACCGTCGGCGGCGCGCGCGATCAGGGCGATGGCGCCGTTGTCGGCCTCGACCTTCTCGGCCGCGACGATCTTGGCGTAATGCGCCGCCAGGATGTCGGCCGGCACGCGGCGCAGTGAAAAGCGCTGGCAGCGCGACAGCACCGTCACCGGCACCTTGTGGATTTCGGTGGTCGCGAAGACGAATTTCACGTCGGGCGGCGGCTCCTCCAGCGTCTTCAAAAGCGCGTTGAAGGAATGGCCCGACAGCATGTGCACTTCGTCGATGATGTAGATCTTGAAGCGCGCCGTAACCGGCTTGTAGCGCACGCCGTCCAAAAGCTCTCGCATCTCCTCGACCTTGGTGCGCGACGCCGCGTCCATCTCCAAAACGTCGACATGGCGGTCCTCGGCGATCGCGCGGCACGGCTCGCACGCGCCGCAGGGCTCGACGGTCGGGCCGCCCTTGCCGTCGGGGCCGACGCAGTTGAGCGCGCGGGCGATGATGCGCGCGGTGGTGGTCTTGCCGACGCCGCGCACGCCGGTGAGGATGAAGGCATGCGCGATGCGGCCGGTGGAGATCGCGTTGGCGAGCGTGCGCACCATCGCGTCCTGGCCGATCAGCTCGGCGAAGGTGCTGGGACGGTATTTGCGCGCGAGCACGCGATACGCGTTGCCCGGCTCGCTCATAATTGCGCCTCTCCTTGGGAATCGCGGTGGGAGACTGAACGCCGACCCAGGCCGAATCTCGTTACGGCTGCTTCCTTCCGGACCTGACCGGGTTGGCGAGGGGCCTGTCCGTCGCCAGCCTCCCGTGCCACTATATCAGCCCGCCCCGCATGCGGCGCAAGGCCGAAGGTCAGCCGGCGGAATCGCGGAAAACGCCGGAGATTCGTGAGCACGGCCAATTTCTACGACACGCGCGGCCTCGACCGGGCGCCCCACCATCGCCGGGACCCGCACTGGCTGTCGGCGCGGCTGGCGCATGCCGATTCGCGCTTCGTCCCGCTGTGGCGCGGCGCGAATCTGATCGTTTCTGCCGATAGCGAAGCCCCGCGCGCCGTCCTGCTGCACCGCGGCGGCATCGCGGGCGAGGGCCAGACCATCTTCCTCGGCCTCGCCGGCGACCTGGCCTATTTCGCCATCGACCTCTCGGTGCTCGACGAACCCTTGACTGGCTTGACCGGCGCCGGCGGCGCGGCGTTCGTCGATCTGCGGCGCGTCGGGCCACTCTTGCCGCGCGCCGAAAGCGCGCTCCTCGCCTATGCGCGCGGCATGGTCCATTGGCATCAGCGCCATGCCTTCTGCGCCCAATGCGGCGCGCCCACATTGCCTGCCGAGGCCGGGCATCTGCGGCGCTGCGATGCCTGCGGCGCGGTGCATTTCCCGCGCACCGATCCCGCCGTCATCATGCTGGTCCATGACGGGAGCCGCTGCCTGCTCGGCCGCCAGGCGGGCTGGGCCACCGGCATGCATTCGACGCTGGCGGGATTCGTCGAGCCCGGCGAGAGCCTGGAGGAGGCGGTGCGCCGCGAGGTCGCCGAGGAAACCGGCATTGCGGTCGCGGACATCCGCTATCACTCCGCGCAGCCCTGGCCGTTCCCGTCCTCGCTGATGCTGGGCTTCACGGCGCGGGCGCTGTCGACCGCGATCGAGCTCGACACGCGGGAGCTCGAGGCGGCGCGCTGGTTCGAGCGCGATTTCCTGCGCCGTCACCGCGACGACGACGAATTCCGCCTGCCGCGCGTCGATTCGATCGCACGAAGGCTGATCGAAGAATGGCTCCGGGGTTGAGCGGGTTTCTAATTCGACTTCGAAGGGCCGCCGTTCACTTCAATGCCGTTGATGACAACCGGCTCGAACCCGTTTGCCCGGTAATTCCTGACACATTCGGCGTCGTGAGATTGCTCGATGCTGTATCCGAGCATCCCTCCCGCTGCCGAACCGGCCGTCCCGCCGCCGCAACGGACAGTCTCTCCCGTGGTTGGGTTCTTCAGTATCGTTATCGGAGTCGCGCAACCGGCCAGACCGAGTGCAACCAAAACTGAAATGAGTGCAGCCTTCATCTTCTCCCCCCTCGCTATCGCTAACGTAATCGTCTCAGACCGCCTACGTTGGGCGGTTTTGAAAACGTTAGGTCTGGAAGCGTTGAGCTGTCAATTTCAGAGATCGTCCGCGTCGCCTGTTGGATCGCGGCGCCGGCCTCAGAATCCCTTGAACACGGTGGTGACGTGCTCGACCGCGGGCGGGCTCTCGAAGCAATCGCCGACCAGCGCGCGCCATTTCTGGAAATCCGCCGAGCCGCGGAAATCGACATTGTGGTTCTCGACCGTTTCCCACTGGATCATCGCGCGGTAGCGGCGCGGATGCTCGATCGAGCGGCGCAGCTCCATGCCCTTGCAGCCCTTCGCCGCCTTGAACAACGGCACGGCGTCGCGCGCGCCCTTTTCGAAATCGGCCTCGCGGCCCGGCTTCACGTCGATCTGGGCGATCTCGAGAATCATGAACGGCTCCTTATTTCTTGCGGGCCTTGATGCGGAATGGGTGCGCCGGATAGGTGCCGAGGATGGTCAGCGCGCTGGTGTAGAAGCGCAGATCCTCGAGCGCAAGATTGAGCGCGCGATCGGCGGGATGGCCCTCGACATCGGCATAGAACTGCGTCGCGGTGAATTCGCCGCCGACCATGTAGCTTTCGAGCTTGGTCATGTTGACGCCGTTGGTGGCGAAACCGCCCATCGCCTTGTAGAGCGCCGCCGGCACGTTGCGCACGCGGAAGACGAAGCTGGTGACGGCGAGGCTGCCGTCGTCGGGCGGCGTCAGCGGCGCGCGCGCCATCACCAGGAAGCGCGTGGTGTTGTGCGCGGCGTCCTCGACGTTCTTCCGCAGCGTCTTGAGCTT
This sequence comes from Allostellaceae bacterium, assembly GCA_035648735.1. GTDB lineage: Bacteria > Pseudomonadota > Alphaproteobacteria > ATCC43930 > CGMCC-115725 > REEB95. Next base: position 27,177 of record DASRKX010000072.1, on the reverse strand, counting down.
GTAGATCCTGCCGGCGAGCTCCGAGGCGATCACCGCGACGCTGGTGTCGTCGCTCTTCGCCAGCTCGGCGGCGGCGCCGGCGGTGTCGGCGGTGACCACCGGCTTGAGCTTCAGCGCGCGGATAAGATTGCGGCATTGCGACAGCGCGTGGACGTGGCTGCGCACCGTCTTGATGCTCTTCAGCGTGGCGCCGGGCAACGCCAGCAGCTGGTGGCTGACGCGCTCGAAATGCTCGGCGACGATGTGGAGCCCCGATTGCGGCAGCAGATGGTGGATGTCGGCGACCCGGCCGGCGACCGAATTCTCGACCGGCAGCATGGCGAGATCGGCGCGGCCTCGCCTCACCGCCGCGATGGCGTCCTCGAAGGCGGGGCAGGCAAGCGTCGCGAGCTTCGGATAGGCGTGCCGGCAGGCGAGGTCGGAATAGGCGCCGGGGAAGCCCTGGAAGGCGATGCGGCGCGGCTTGGGGGATTTGGCGGTCATCTTGGGCGGGAGGCCTGGCGGGCGCGCATGAGCGCGCGCGCGCGTTCGAGGTCGGCCGGAGTATCGACGCCGAACGGCACGGCGTCAACGAGCGCCACGTCGATCCGCATGCCGTCGTCGACGGCGCGGAGCTGTTCGAGCCGGGCGGATTTCTCGCGGGCGGACAGCGGCAGCTTGACGAAGCGCTCCAGCGCCGCGCGGCGATAAGCGTAGAGCCCGATATGGTGATACTGCGACCCGGCGTCGGAGGCGACCGTGCGGCCGAACAGGCGCGCCGCCGCGATCCTCATGCCGTCGCGGAAATCGGCGGCCACCTTGACCACGTTCGGATCGGCGAGCTCCGCCGGATCGGCAATGGGCGCGGCGAGCGTGGCGATGTCGCAGGCCGGGTTCGCCAGCGGTTCGAGCGCCGCGCGAATGGCATTCGGGTCGATCAGCGGCAAATCGCCCTGCACATTGACGATCACGTCGTAGCGCCGGCACGGGTCGAGCAGGCTCAGCGCCTCGAAAATGCGGTCGGAGCCGGAAGGATGGTCCGGCCGCGTCAGCATCGCCCGGCCTCCGGCATGTTCGATGGCCTCCACGATCTCAGACTCGGCGGCGGCGACCACCACTGGCCCGATCGCCGCCTCGCTCGCGCGGCGCCAGACATGGACGATCATCGGCTCGCCCGCGATGTCGGCCAGCGGCTTGCCCGGCAGCCGGGTCGATTCCATGCGGGCGGGGATGAGGACGATGGGCTGCACGAGTCTTCCCGAAAGGGCCACAGGATTGCGGCGTTATGCCGCACGAAAGCTTGCGCCCCCGGTGGGCGCGCTTCCATCATATTTCGTTTGAGTTGTCGGTGAAAATTGAGTTTCCTGCGGCCCCGGCGCAAGGCGGCGCGCCGCCAAAGCCGAGGAGCGCGAGGGGCGGCCATGTCGTTTGAAATGAACAAGATCGCGGGGGCCATCCTGCTGGCGATGATCGTCGCCATGGTATCGGGCCTGATCGCGAGCAAGCTCGTGGCGCCGAAGATGCTCGAAAAGAACGCCTACGAAGTCGCCGCCGCGCCCGAGGCCCAGCCGAGCCAGTCGGCGACCGCGCCGGCGGCGCCGGAGCCGATCGCGTCGCTCTTCGCTGCCGCCAACGCCGATGCCGGCAAGAAGAGCACCACGGTCTGCCTGACCTGCCACACCTTCGACAAGGGCGCCGCCAACAAGATCGGCCCCAACCTCTATGGCATCGTCGGCGACGAGATCGCGCATGACCGCAACGGCTTCGCCTTTTCCGACGCGCTGAAGGCCAAGGGCGGGACCTGGACGCCGGACAATCTCAGCGCCTGGCTGACCAACCCGCAGGCCTTCGCCAAGGGCACCAAGATGACCTTCGCCGGCATGCCCAAGGCGAAGGATCGGGCCAACGTCATCGCCTATCTCAACTCGCTGAGCGACAATCCGAAGCCGCTGCCGAGCGCCCCGGCCGCCGCTCCGGCGCCCGCTGCCGCCCCGGCCGCGGCTCCCGCGCCCGCCGCCGCCCCGGCCAAGGGTTCTGCCGCGCCGGCGAAAGCTCCCGTCGCAGCACCCCCGAGCAAGTAGGCCCGTCAGGCCCTGGAATGCCGGGCCTGTCCGGCCCTAGAATACGGCCATGACGGAACCGGTTACGGCGGCGCATCTGGCGCTCGCCGGCGCGCTCGCCGACAAGGCGGGCGGCATCATCCGCCACTATTTCCGCCAGCCGCTCACGGTCGAGCAGAAGGCTGACAAATCGCCCGTGACCGTCGCCGACCGCGAGGCCGAGGCGGAAATGCGCGCGCTGATCGAAACGCGCTTTCCCGATCACGGCATAATCGGCGAGGAACACGGCCGCACCCGGCCCGACGCTGACTACGTCTGGGTGCTCGATCCGATCGACGGCACCAAATCCTTCATCTCCGGCATTCCGCTGTTCGGCACGCTGATCGCGCTGACCCTCAAGGGCCGGCCGGTGCTCGGCATCATCGAGCAGCCGGTGCTGCGCGAGCGCTGGATCGGCGCCGAGGGCCGCGCCACGACGCTCAACGGCAAGCCGGCGAAGACGCGGACCTGCTCGACACTCGCCGCCGCGACGCTCTATGCCACGTCGCCCGACATGTTCCAGGGCGCCGAGGCGACCGCGTTCGAAAGATTGCGCAAGGCCGTGAAGCTCGCGCGCTACGGCGCCGATTGCTACGCCTACGGCCAGGTGGCGTCCGGCCTCATCGATCTTGTCGTCGAGGCTTCGCTCAAGCCCTATGATTTCTGCGCCATGGCGCCGGTGATCGAAGGCGCCGGCGGCGAGGTGAGCGATTGGCAGGGCGAGGCGCTGACGCTGCAATCGGCAGGGCAGGTGGTCGCGTCCGGCGATCCGGTGCTGGCCCAGGCGGCGCGCGCCGCCCTTGCTGGAAAATAGCCATACGCGCCGGCAATTCCTCTACAGTGAGAAGCCGATGAGACGCGCTATCGCCGCCTTGTTTTTCGTGGCACTCGCCGTGCCGCTGCCCGCCGCGGCCGAGCCGCGTCACGGCCTGTCGCTGTTCGGCGATCTCAAATACCCGCCCAACTTCCAGCACTTCGATTACGTCAACCCCGACGCGCCCAAGGGCGGCGCCATCAAATACGCCGCCATCGGCACCTTCGACACGCTCAACCCGTTCACGCTCAAGGGCGTCAGCGCCGCCGGCTCGGACGGCATGTTCGACACGCTGATGACGTCGTCGTCCGACGAGCCGGCCTCGTCCTACGGCCTGGTCGCCGAAACCGTCGACGTCGCCGCCGACCGGAAATCCGTCGTCTACACGCTGCGGCCCGAGGCCAAGTTCTGGGACGGCTCGCCGATCACGCCCGACGATGTGGTCTGGACTTTCGACACCTTGAAGGCCAAGGGCCATCCGCGCTGGCGGCTTTATTACGCCGATGTGACGAAGGCGGAGAAGACCGGCCCGCGCCAGGTCAAATTCACTTTCCGCACCGGCGACAACCGCGAACTGCCGTCGATCGTCGGCGAGATGCCGGTGCTGTCCAAGGCCTATTGGTCGAGTCGCGATTTCACCAAGACCACGCTCGACGCGCCGCTCGGCAGCGGGCCCTACAAGATCGAGAGCGTCGATCCCGGCCGCGCCATCACCTACAAGCGCGTCGCCGACTATTGGGGCGACAAGCTGCCGGTCAATCGCGGCCGCAACAATTTCGACGAGATCCGCTTCGATTATTACCGCGACGCGTCGGTGGCGCTCGAGGCCTTCAAGGCGGGCGCCTATGACATCAGGATCGAGAACGTCGCCAAGAACTGGGCCATCGGCTACGACAGCCCGGCCTTGCGTGCCGGCGAGATCAAGAAGGAGGAGATCCCGAACAAGATACCGGAAGGCATGCAGGCCTTCGGCTTCAACACGCGCCGACCGGTCTTCGCCGATCCCAGGGTGCGCGAGGCGCTGAACTATCTCTTCGATTTCGAATGGACCAACAAGACGCTGTTCTACGGCGCCTATACGCGCACGCAGAGCTATTTCTCGAATTCCGAGCTGGCGTCGTCCGGACCGCCCGCCGCCGACGAGCTGGCGGTGCTGGAAAAATACCGCGGCCAGCTTCCGCCGCGTGTCTTCACCGATTCCTTCGCCGTGCCGACGACCGACGGCAGCGGCAATATCCGCGACAATCTGCGCGCGGCGCTCAAGCTGCTCGGCGAGGCGGGGTGGAACGTCAAGGACGGCAAGCTGGTCGATGCCAAGGGTACTCAGTTCAAGTTCGAATTCCTGCTCGATCAGCCGGAATTCGAGCGCGTCGTGCTGCCCTTCCTGCAGAATTTGGGGCGCATCGGCATCGCCGCGACGGTGCGCACCGTCGATCCGGCGCAGTACGAGAACCGCATGCAGCGCTTCGATTTCGACATGGCGGTCGTGTCCTTCGGCGAATCGTTGTCGCCCGGCAACGAGCAGCGCGACTACTGGTCGGCCGCTTCGGGCAAGCAGGAAGGCGGGCACAACGAACTCGGCATCGACAACCCGGCGATCGACGAGCTGGTGAATCTGGTGGTCAACGCGCCCGACCGGCCGAGCCTGGTGACGCGCACGCACGCGCTCGACCGCGCCCTGCTGTGGGGCTTCTACGTCGTGCCCAATTGGCACATCTCGAATTTCCGCGTCGCCTATTGGGATAAATTCGCGCGCCCGCCGACCAACCCGCCCTATGGGCTTGCCCTCGACACCTGGTGGTATGACAAGGCGCGGGCCGACGCCCTGGGCGCGCAACGGCCGCCGCGCTGATCGCCGGCCATGCTCGCCTATGCGCTGCGTCGCATTCTGCTGATCGTCCCGACGCTGCTCGCCATCATCCTGGTCAATTTCGTCATCGTTCAGGCGGCGCCCGGCGGTCCGGTCGATCAGATCATTTCCCAGCTCAAGGGCACCGGCGCCGGCGCGCTCGACCGCGTCACCGGCGGCGGCGGCGAGCTCAGCATGACGGCCAATTCGGCCTCCCAGGCGGCCAGCCAGTCGCGGGGATCGCGCGGCCTCGATCCGGAATTCGTCGCCGAGCTCAACAAGCTCTATGGCTTCGACAAGCCGGCGCCGGAACGCTTCTGGCTCATGCTCAAGAACTACCTGCGCTTCGATTTCGGCGAGAGCTTCTATCAGAACCGTTCGGTGATCCGGCTCGTCACGGACAAGCTGCCGGTGTCGATCTCGCTGGGATTATGGACGACGTTTCTCACCTACCTGATCTCGATTCCACTCGGCATCCGCAAGGCGGTGCGCGACGGCAGCCCCTTCGACCTCTGGTCGAGCGCCGTCATCATCGTCGGCTACGCCATCCCGTCCTTTCTCTTCGCCGTGCTGCTCATCGTGCTCTTCGCCGGCGGCAGCTATTGGCAGATCTTTCCGCTGCGCGGACTGACGTCCGACGATTGGGCGACGTTTGGCTGGGCGCATCGCATTCTCGATTATTTCTGGCACATCGCGCTGCCGGTGCTGTCGCTGGTGATCGGCAGCTTCGCCGGCCTCGCCATGCTGACCAAGAATTCCTTCCTCGAGGAGATCAACAAGCAATACGTCGTGACGGCGCGCGCCAAGGGCCTATCCGAGCGGCGCGTGCTTTACGGCCACGTCTTCCGCAACGCCATGCTGCTGGTGATCGCCGGATTTCCCGCCGCCTTCGTCTCGATCCTGTTCACCGGCGCGCTGCTGGTCGAGGTGATCTTCTCGCTCGATGGGCTCGGCTATATGGGGTATCAGGCGGTGATCGCCCGCGACTATCCGATCATCTTCGCGACGCTCTACATCTACACGCTGATCGGGCTCGGGCTGAAGCTGATCAGCGATCTCACCTACATGCTGGTCGACCCGCGCATCGATTTCGGGACGCGCGGCCGATGACCGATCCGGCGATGCCCGATCCGGTGACGATCGAAACGCGCAAGATGGAGCGCCTCTTCGGCCTGAAGCTGACGCCGCTGGTCAGCCGCCGACTAGTGAATTTCCGCCGCAACCGGCGGGGCTTCTGGTCGCTGTGGATCTTCCTCGCGCTGTTCGGCCTCAGCCTCTTCGCCGAATTCATCGCCAATGACCGGCCGCTGATGGTCGCCTACCGCGGACATTGGTATTTTCCGGTCGTCGCCGACTATACCGAGCGCGATTTCGGCGGCGAGCTGCCGATCGCCGCCGATTACCGCGACCCGAGCGTGGCGGCGGATATCCAGGCGCATGGCTGGATGGTCTGGCCGCCCATCCCCTACGGCTACGGCACGATCAATTTCGATCTCGGCCGGCCGGTGCCGTCGCCGCCCTCGACCGCGGATTGGCTCGGCACCGACAACCAGGGCCGTGACGTGCTGGCGCGGCTGATCTACGGCTTCCGCATCTCCGTCCTGTTCGGCCTGGCGCTGACCATCTTGAGCTCGATCATCGGCGTCGCCGCCGGCGCGGTGCAGGGCTATTACGGCGGGCTGATCGATCTGGGATTCCAGCGCTTCATCGAGATTTGGTCGGGCCTGCCGGTGCTCTATCTGCTGATCATCCTCTCCAGCATCATCGAGCCCAATTTCTGGTGGCTGCTCGGCATCATGCTGTTGTTCTCCTGGATGTCGCTGGTCGATCTGGTGCGCGCCGAATTCCTGCGCGCGCGCAATTTCGATTATGTCCGCGCGGCGCGGGCGCTGGGCGTGCGCAACCCGGTCATCATCTGGCGCCACGTCCTGCCCAATGCGATGGTGGCAACGCTGACCTTCCTGCCCTTCATCCTCAACGGCTCGATCACCACCCTAACCTCGCTCGATTTTCTCGGCTTCGGCCTGCCGCCCGGCTCGCCCTCGCTCGGCGAGCTGTTGTCCGAGGGCAAGGCCAATCTGCAGGCGCCGTGGCTGGGATTGACCGCGTTCTTCGTCCTCGCGGTGATGCTGAGCCTGCTGATCTTCGTCGGCGAGGCGGTGCGCGACGCCTTCGATCCGCGCAAGGGAGGCGGCTGATGGCGCTGCTCGAGCTGCGCAATTTGTCGGTCGATTTCCGGGCGGGCGGCACGATCGTCCAGGCGGTCAAGGGCGTGTCGTTCGATTTGGACAAGGGCGAGACGCTGGCGGTGGTCGGCGAATCGGGCTCCGGCAAATCGGTGACGGCGCTGTCGATCCTCCAGCTGCTGCCCTATCCGCCGGCGCGGCACGGCCCCGGCAGCAGCATCAAATTCGACGGGCAAGAGCTGGTCGGTGCGGGCGAGGCGGCGCTGCGGCCGATCCGCGGCGGCCGCATCGCCATGGTCTTCCAGGAACCGATGACCTCGCTCAATCCGCTGCACAGCATCGAAAAGCAGATCGCCGAGACGCTCTATATCCACAAGCACATGCGCGGGGCGGCGGCGCGCGCCCGCACGATCGAGCTTTTGAAGCTGGTCGGCCTGGCCGAGGCGGAAAAGCGCCTCGACGCCTATCCGCACCAGCTCTCGGGCGGCCAGCGCCAGCGCGTGATGATCGCCATGGCGCTCGCCAACGAGCCCGACATTCTCATCGCCGACGAGCCCACCACCGCGCTCGACGTCACCATCCAGGCGCAAATCCTGAAATTGCTGAAGGATTTGCAGCGTCGCTTCGGCATGGCGCTGCTGCTGATCACGCACGACCTGACCATCGTGCGCAAGATGGCCGACCGCGTGGTGATGATGAATGCGGGCGAGATCGTCGAGCAGGGCGCGACGCGCGACATTTTCGAGCATCCGCAGCATCCCTACACCAAGCGCCTGCTGGCGGCGCAGCCCAAGGGCGGAGCATCGCCCGTCGCCGGCTCGCCGCCGGTGCTGCTCGAATCCCGCGACCTGCGCGTCTGGTTCCCGCTCAAGCGCGGCTGGCTCCGGCGCACCGCCGGCTACATCAAGGCGGTGGACGGCGTCGATCTCGATCTCCGCGCCGGCGAGACGCTCGGCGTGGTCGGCGAATCGGGCTCGGGCAAGACGACGCTCGGCCTGGCGCTGCTCCGCCTCCAGGAATCGCAAGGCGCCATAAGCTTCGACGGCAAGTCGATCGGGAAACTCTCCCCAGGCGCGATGCGGCCGCTGCGGCGCGAGCTGCAGATCGTCTTCCAGGATCCTTTCGCCAGCCTGTCGCCGCGCCTGTCCCTGGCGCAGATCGTCGAGGAGGGGCTCAAGGTCCACCGCCTCGGCGGCGACGCCGCCGGCCGGCGGAAGCTCATCGAGGCGGCGCTCGCCGAGCTCGGGCTCGATCCCGCCTCGGCCGACCGCTACCCGCATGAATTCTCCGGCGGCCAGCGTCAGCGCATCGCGCTCGCCCGCGCCATGGTGCTGCAGCCGCGGCTTATCGTGCTCGACGAGCCGACCTCGGCGCTCGACATGTCGGTGCAGACGCAGATCGTCGATCTGCTGCGCGATCTGCAAAAGCGCCACGGCATCGCCTATCTCTTCATCAGCCACGATCTGCGCGTGGTGCGCGCCCTGGCGCATCACATCCTGGTGTTGAAGGACGGCAAGGTGGTGGAGCGCGGGTCCGTCGAGGATATCTTCAACGCGCCGCAGCATCCCTATACGAAGGCGCTGATGGCCGCCGCCTTCGACATGGAGCCGGTCGAGGGTGCCGTGTCGTCGTAATCAGTCGCCGAGCTTCCAGCGCTGCACGATCTTGCGCGTCGCGGCGTATTCCGGATGGTCGACACTCCAGCCGTGCCGGACATAGGCCCGCGCCGTCAGCCGGTTGCCCCAAACCCCCAGGAACAGGTCGAGCAGGAAATAGACGCCCGCCAGCGCGATGCCCGCCAGGTTGAGCGCGCGTCCGCTGAGGAACAAGCCCAGCAAAACGTCCGCCAGCAACAGCGCCAGCATCACCGCGCCCCATTGCGGCAGCTTGCGCCAGAACAGCGGCAGGCCGAAGAGCGGCGCCAGCACGAAGAGATCCCAGGCGAAGCCGACCCGCACCCATTTGAGCCGGCCGCCGCCCGGCGGCTTCAGGCCGATGCGCGCCGCCGACAGATCGCCGGCGCCCCGTTTCTTGTCCTTGCCGCGCGGGTTTTTCATCGCTTGCCGCCGAAGCGATCTGCGATGAAGCCGTAAAGCGCGCGCAGGCACAGCGCCTCGCCGCCCTCGGGCCGGCCCGGGCGGCTCTTGGCGTTCCACGCATAGGTGTCGATATGCGCCCAGGGAATCTCCGGGGGCACGAATTCCGCGAGGTAGAGCGCGGCGGTGATCGCGCCGGCAAAGCCGCCCTCGCCGACATTGTTGATGTCAGCAATTTTGCTCTTGAGCATCTCTCGATAGCCCGCCCACAGCGGCAGCCGCCACAGCGGGTCGCTTGCGCGCGTGCCGGCGGTCAGAATCCCCGCCGCCAGATCGTCGTCATTGGCGAACAGCGCCGGCAGCTCGGGGCCGAGCGCCACCCGCGCGGCGCCGGTCAGCGTCGCCAGGTCGATCATCAGCGCCGGTTTCTCGGCCGCCGCCTCGGTCAGCGCGTCGCACAGCACAAGCCGGCCCTCGGCGTCGGTATTGCCGATCTCGACGGTGATGCCCTTGCGCGCGCGGATTACGTCTCCCGGCCGCATGGCGTTGCCCGAGACAGAATTTTCCACGGCGGGGATCAGCACGCGTAACCTAAGCGGCAGCTTTGCATCCATGATCGCGCCGGCGAGGCCGAGCGCCGTCGCGGCGCCCCCCATGTCCTTCTTCATCAAAAGCATGCCCGGCGCGGTCTTGAGGTCGAGGCCGCCCGAATCGAAGCACACGCCCTTGCCGAGCAGCGTCAGCCTGGGCGCGTTTTCCTCACCCCAGACCAGGTCAATCAGCCGCGGCTCGCGCGAACTGGCGCGGCCGACGGCATGGATCAGCGGATAATCCGCCGTGAGCAGCTCGGCGCCGATGATCGCGCGACAGCGCGCGCCGTGCCGCGCGGCCACTTCCTCCGCCGCCTGCTGGAGCTCGGCGGGGCCCATCGATTCGGCGGGCGTATTGATGAGGTCGCGGGCGAGGGCGTGCCCGCGCGCCAGCCGCGCCACCCGGCCGCGATCGGCGTTGGCCGGCCAAGCCAGCCGCGCCGCCGGGCGCCGGCGCGCGCGATAGCGGGTGAAGGCATAGGCGCCCAGCGCCCAGCCGAGCGCGTATTGCGTCGCGATTTCGCCGTCGGCGATTCCGTCGAGCGCGTAAACGCCCTCCGGCAGGGCTTCCGGCAGCGGGGCCAGCGCCCAGATCGGGTCTTGCGGCGCCACCCCGGCGACGATACGCGCCAAGCCGCCGCTGGCATCGGGTATGGGCGCGTGGGTTCCGGCCTCGGCCGTGAAGCCCAAGGATTTAAGCCAGGCGCGGGCCGGGCCGTCGAGCTTGGCCTCAAGCGCCGGCCACGCGGCGGTGCTCACCGGCGTCAGCGGCACGGCCCCGGCGGCATCCTCGGCGAAGCATTCGAGCGAATCGGTCGGCAAGCGGGGTTCCCCAAAATCCAAGGCCGGCTGGCTTCGGCGCGCGCCTCGCGGAGGAGGTTGCGCGCCGCCCCGCCGCCCGCCACGATGATGGGGGGGCCAAGGAGGCCCAAGAATAGCCGATGGCCGACTTTACGATCTATCTCGCCAACAAGAACTATTCGTCTTGGTCGATGCGCGCCTGGCTCATGCTGAAGCAGGCCGGCGCCGAATTCGACGAGGTGGTGGTGCCGCTGCGCCAGGCCGAGACCCGGACCGAGATCCTGCGCCACTCTCCCTCCGGCCGGCTGCCGGCGCTCCGGCACGTCGATTTCACGGTCTGGGAATCGCTCGCCATCGGCGAATATCTGGCCGAGGTGTTCACCAAGGCTAGGCTGTGGCCGGCGACGCGCAAGGCGCGCGCCGTCGCGCGCGCGGTAAGCGCCGAGATGCATGGCGGCTTCGGCCATCTGCGCCGCCATTTGCCGATGAACATGCGCGGCTCCTATCCGGGCCGCGGCATGACCGAGGAGGCCCAGGCCGACCTCAACCGCATCTTCGCGCTGTGGCGCGACGCCAAGAAGCGCTTCGGCGCCGAGGGCGCTTTCCTGTTCGGCGAATTCGGCATTCCCGACGCGATGTACGCGCCGGTGATCAGCCGGCTGCGCACCTACGGCGTGCCGCTCGATCCCGACATCGCCGATTACTGCGTCGCGGTCGAGACCTTGCCCCATTTCCTGGAATGGCAGGCGGCGGCGAAGAAGGAGCCGATGATCATCGAGGAGTATGAGTTCTAGGACGAGCGCATAAACCCGCCCTGGAGCGGCTTGCCGGACTCCGCTTTAGATCCATAAGCGATATCGATGCTGGGGAGTTGAGGAACCATATTCCTGGTTCGGCATTGATTCCTGGGCAGCAGCGCGTTCACGCGAAGCCTAGGCTTTACTGCGGAAGAGATTCGCGCCGTCTCTGGCAGCGGCTACGAATAAGGGATCGAGCTGTGATATGCCGACAATAAAAAATAAATCAAAAGAGCAGAAGGACGCCGAAGCCGAGGTCGAGAGCTTTCGCGAAGACCTTGGCCCCTTCGTCGTCGCCGCTGAAAAAACCCGGATGGCGATGGTGTTTTCGGACGCGAAGGAATCCGATAATCCGATAATTTTCGCCAATGACAGCTTTCTCTCTCTAACCGGATACGACCGGAAAGAGGTGCTGGGCCAGAGCTTCAACTTCCTGATGGCGCACGGCGCCGATCCCGAGGCGTTGGCGCGAATTAGGGCCGAATTCGAGGGTCACTCCGACAGCGGCTCGGAAGTTCTCTACCGCCGCAAGGACGGCAGCGAGTTCTGGGCCGCCGTTTTCATCAGCCCGGTTCGGGACGAGGATGGCGATATTGTTCAGTATTTTGCCTCGTTCGTCGATCTCACCAAGCATAAGGAGGAGCAGGCTCAGTCCAAGATGCTCATCGACGAGCTGAATCATCGCGTGAAAAATACCCTCTCGGCGGTGCAGTCGATCATCTGGCAGGCTTTGCGAACAACCTCCGATCCTAAGGTGATCCGGGAATCCATCGAGTCCCGGCTGTTTGCCCTCTCCCGGTCCCACGACTTGTTAACCCGTGAAAACTGGGCGAGCGCGGGGCTGCTCGATGTGATCCGCGATGCCTTGGAGCCGTTTGGGGTCGCGAACGGCCGGGCGGAGCGCATCATGATCACGGGCGAGAACATCCGTTTCCCGCCGAAAGCAGCCTTGGCCCTCGGCATCGCGTTCAACGAGCTGGCGACCAATGCCGTGAAGTACGGCGCGTTTTCCAATGACGCGGGATCGATCGTGATCGGATGGGCGATCGAGCCGACGCCGGAGGGCGACCGGCTGATCCTGCGCTGGCGGGAAAAGGACGGCCCACCCGTCGCGCCCCCGTCACGCAAAGGGTTCGGTTCACGCGTGATCGAGCGCGGTCTGGCCCACGAACTGGAAGGAACGGTGGATATCGACTATCGGTCTGACGGCATGATCTGCACGATGAGCATTCCAGCGCCATGAGGCGCTTGTGATGGATAAATTGCTTTCCGGTCGTCGCGTCCTCGTCGTCGAGGACGAAATGCTGGTTCTTCTGATGATTGAAGACATGCTGGCCGACCTTGGATGCGAATCCGTGACCACTGCCGCCACGATCGATCAAGCCGTCGCCCTGATTGACGGACAGGTCTTCGATGCCGCCATGCTGGATATCAACCTGAATGGCGTCGATAGCCATCCCGTGGCCGACGCGCTCGCCGCGCGCGATGTGCCGTTCGTCTTCTCCACCGGCAATAGCGTCCACCATATGAGGGATGGTCATGATGACCGGGCCGTCCTTAGGAAGCCATTCAAGTATGAGGAAATGGCCGAGGTGCTTACACGACTTCTCTCTTGCTGAGGTGATATCCTAGGCTTCCAGCGCCTTGAGGCCTGACAGGATTCTGTCCTCGAGCCATTCGAGGAAGGCGCCGCCTCGATCTTCCGATTGCGCCGATGGCGGACAATGGATTATTGCTCTGTCGGCGCGGCCGGCCTGGCCGGAACCAGAAAATTGACGGGGGACATCCATGCGGCGATTTTTTCTGATCTGTGCCTTGGCGGTCGCCGCGGCGCCTTCCATCGGCTGGGCCCAGCAAGTGCCAGGCGCCGGGCCTTACAAATTGCTCCAGACCGCCAAGGTCGGCGGCGCGGGCGGTTTCGACTATGTCTATGCGGACGTCGCGGGGCGCCGGCTCTACATCGCGCGCCGGGGCGTGCCGCCGGCCATCATGGTCTATGATCTCGACACGCTGGCCTTGGTCGGCACGCTTCCCAATGTCGCCGCCCACGGCGTCGCGGTCGATGCCGATTCCCATCACGGCTTCGCCACCAGCAAGCCCGTCGCGATGTGGGATAGCCAGACCCTGGCCCCGATCAAGACCATTAATGTGAAGGGTGACCCGGACCCGATTCTCGACGACCCCTTCAACCGGCGGATCTACATCCTCAGCCACGATGCGCCGAACGCGACCGTCATCGACGCGAAAAACGGTGCCGTGATCGGCACCATCGATCTTGGCGGCGAGCCGGAGCAGGCGGTCACCGACGGCAAAGGCCATCTCTATGTCAATCTCGAGAACAAGGCGAGCATCGCCGTCGTCGACGCCAGGACGCTCAAGGTGACCGCGCATTACGATCTCGCCGGCAAGGGCGGCACCTGCTCCGGGTTGGCGATGGATGTCAAAAATCACATCCTCTTTTCCGCCTGCCGCAAGCCGCAAGTGATGGTGATTCTGCGTTCCGACGACGGCAAGGTCATCGCCACGCTGCCGATCGGCGGGGGCACGGACGGCGCCGTTTTCAACCCCGATACGATGGAAGCTTTCAGCGCGCAGGGCGACGGCACCCTGACGATCATCAAGGAAAATAGCCCGACCAGCTTCGTTGTCGAGCAGACCGTGCAAACCAAGCCGAGCGCCAAGACCCTCACCTTGGACAGCAAAACCAACCGGATATTGCTGATCGCCGCCGATTACGCCGCGCCGCCAACGCCGCCGCCGGCCGGCGGACACGGCCGGGGCCCGATGGTGCCCGACTCGTTCTCGATTCTGGTGGTGGGAAAGTAGTCGGTCGCCGAACCTCTAGGCCGTTAGGCCTCGAGCGCCTTTGAACGCCGCTCAGGCCCCTATGCGTTGGAGCCGAAACAGGGCGACGGCTACCAGCGCCCGCGTCCCCGAAACAATCGCGCGATCACTAGCAGCAGCACGGCGCCGAGGGTGGCGGCAATGATCTGGGCCACCATCCCGGCACCAAGATGAATGCCGAGCCGGGGAAACAACCAACTGGCGATGAAGGCGCCGATGATGCCAATGACAATGTCGCCCAGCAAGCCAAAGCCCGTCCCTTGCACGATCTTGCCGGCCAGCCAGCCCGCGATGGCGCCGATCAACAATATGACAAGCAGACTTTCATTCGACATATACATGGCGGTTTCCTCCGGTTAATGCGATTCGATGCGGCTGTGACCTGATGGAATCTTTTGTACCAGTGGAAGAGAGATTACTGCATCGGCGTGATCCCATCTAGGGTGCGAATACGGCCACGCCGTAGGGGGCGCATTCATGGAAACAGCGAACAAGCCGGATGAGCGCCAGGTTGTTTGCTCGGCCTGCTTCCAAGTGGTTCCGGAATCTCTCATCCGCATCCTCCCGCACTTCAGCGACGATCTGAGCGGATATGTCGCTTTGCACCGCTGCGAGCGATGCTGGTTGCCTGCCTTGGATGAAACCCGGACGCGCATAACGAAGACGGAGGATTGGGCCGAGATCGCGTCGCTCGGCGCTTTTTTCGAGCTGCATGGCGTATTTCTGCTCGAATTCCGCCGGGGCGACCCACTGCCGGTCGTTCGAGCGTTACTGGGGCGGACAATCGAGCTGGTGCGGTCCGGGGCCATCCGTCTGTCGACCGGAGCCCTCGCGCCGGCGAGCAAGGTGGAAGTCCCCGCCTCTGAGATGAAAATGAATGAGGAACTCGCGGAGGCCGCTTATGGCGCCATGTACCAAGCAAACTCCTCCCTGGTGAAGGACTGCTTTGACGATGCGCGCGGCTATTTTACCAAAGCCATCGACATGGCAAAACGCGCGGGTCTTGAAGACGAGGTCGCGCGGCTGACCGCCCGCCGCGACCATATTGTCAGCGTTTATAACACGCAGTTTCGCGGCATCCGGTGATTGCCCTTTTTCGGATCGAACGAGCTAGGCCTCGAGCGCCTTGAGGCCGGGCAGGGTCTTGCCCTCGAGCCATTCGAGGAAGGCGCCGCCCGCCGCCGAGACGTAGCTGAGATCGGCCATCACGCCCGCCTCGTTGAGCGCCGCCAGGGTGTCGCCGCCGCCGGCGACGCTGAGCAGCTTGCCGGCCTTGGTGAGCGCTGCGACCCGTCGGGCGATGGCGATCGTCGCCTTGTCGAAGGGCTTGGTCTCGAAGGCGCCGACCGGGCCGTTCCAGATCAGCGTGCGGCAACCCGACAGCGTTTCGGCGACGAGCGCAACGCTCCGCGGCCCGATGTCGAGGATCATGGCATCGGCGGGCACCTGGTCGATGGCGACGGTTTTCGTCGCGACGCCGGGCTTGAGCTCCGGCGCCACCACCGCGTCGACCGGGAGGATCAGCTTGCAGCCGGCCGCCTTGGCCTTGGCGCCGAGCTTGCCCGCATGGTCGAGCATGTGGCGCTCGGCCAGCGATGTGCCGATCGAGATGCCTTGAGCGAGCAGCAGCGTGTTGGCCATGGCGCCGCCGATCACCAGCACCTGAACCTTGCCGATGATGAATTCCAGCAGCTCGAGCTTGGTCGAAACCTTGGCGCCGCCGACGATGGCGCAGACCGGGCGTTGCGGATGATCGAGCGCGCGGCTCAGGGCCTCGAGTTCGGCCTGCATCAGGCGCCCGGCATAGGCCGGCAGAAGATGAGCGATCCCTTCGGTCGAGGCATGAGCGCGATGCGCCGCGGAGAAGGCGTCGTTGACATAAACGTCGCCCAGCGCCGCGAGCTGCCGGGCGAAGGCGGGATCGTTCTTCCCTTCCTCCGGATGGAAGCGGACGTTTTCCAGCAGCACCACCTCGCCGTCCTTCAGATCGTCGATTGCCGCCTTGGCCTTGGGACCGACGCAATCCGCGGCGAAGACGACGCGTCGCCCGCCGAGCGCCTGCGCCAGGGCGGGCGCGATCGGCCGGAGCGACAGTGCTGGGTCGATCCCCTTCGGCCGCCCGAAATGAGACATCACGACCACGCGCGCGCCCTTCCCGGCGAGCTCGCGAATGGTGGGGACGAGGCGCTCGATGCGCGTGGCATCTGTCACCTTGCCGTCCTGGAGCGGGACGTTGAGGTCGGCGCGCAGCAGGACAATTTTTCCCTGGGGCGCGAGATCGTCGAGCGTGCGGAAGCTTGGCATGTGGGGGAGGGCGGCTTGGGCGCGGCCGCTCAGGCGTCGTTCGGCGAAACCCAAGGGATGCGAATGGTTTCGATCCCTTCGTCCTCGAGGGCCCGCGATTCCTCCGGCGTGACCTCGCCGTAGATGCCGCGCGCCGGCGTGTCGCCGCGCTCCATGGCGCGCGCCTCTTCGGCAAAATCGTCGCCGACGTCGTCGCAGGCGGCCTCGACCTGGCGGCGCAACTCGCGCAGCTTGGCGCGGAGCTCCTGCGGCGTCAGGGCGGCTTCCGGGGCCGGTGCGGCCGCCGCGACCGGCTTTTGGATGTCGCGGCCGCCCGCGCGCAGCACGCTCGGCGCCATCGGCGCCTTCATGACGCGCTTCTCGCCGCAATCCGGGCAGGCGATCTGATCGCGGCCGCTTTGCCGGTCATAGGCGGCGTTGTCGCGGAACCATGCGTCGAATTCGTGGCCGCGCGCGCATTTGAGCTTGAACAGGATCATCGCCGCGTCTTAACCCTTTGCCGGAGAGGGATTTGGAGCGTCAAAATGATTTTCACCGTTATCCGGGTCAAGTGCTAATGCGCGCCAGGGAGGATGAAATCGACGCTTTGCCGTCCGATTGGGTGGTGCGTTGGGCAACCCGGGTCCGCCCGGGCGGCCTGGTGCTTGATTTGGCTGCCGGCGATGGCCGCCATGCCCGCCACTTTCTGGGGCTGGGCCATCTTGTCGTCGCCGCCGACCGGGAGCCGGCACGGCTCGAAGCCGCCTTCGGCGGCAACCCCGCCTGCCGGGTCGTCCGGGTCGATCTTGAGGCGGCCGATCTCGATAAGGGTGCCTGGGCGCTGGGCGAGGGCTATGACGGCATCGTCGTCGCCAATTATCTGCACCGCCCGCTCCTGCCCATTCTGGCCGCTGCGCTCGCCCCCGGCGGCGCGCTGATCTACGAGACCTTCATGCAGGGCAACGAGCGCTTCGGCCGGCCCAGCAATCCCGACTTTCTGCTGCGGCCGAACGAGCTGCTCGACTTCTATGCCAAGCGCTTGACCATCGTCGATTTCGAGCAGGGGCTCTATACTGTGCCGCGCCGGGCGATGCGGCAGCGATTGGTGGCGACCAAGGGCCGGTCGGATGCCGAAGGGAGAGTTTGATGGCACGGAAGATCAACGTCGGCTGGCACGACCGGACGACGCGTATCGTCGTCGGCATCGCCATCGTCGCCGCGGTGTTCATCTGGGCGAGCAATTGGTACTGGCTGGCGCTGCTCGGCCTCTATCCGATCCTCACCGCCGCTGGCGGCTGGTGCCCGGTCTACGAAGTCCTCGACCACACCACCGATACCACGGTGAACCGCAAAGGCTGATCGGCCACAGCGATGTCACCGCGGCGATTTCGACCCTTCAGGGGCGTCCGCCGTTAAGGGTGATCATCAACCTGTGGAGGATTCCCATGCCAAAATTCGCCAAGATCGCGGCCACCGCCGCGGCGATCCTGATCGGTATCGGCTCGGCCGGCGCCTTCGCTCAAAGCAGCGTGACCGGCTCCGTCGGCGCTTCCGGCAACGGCTCGATGAGTGCACCTTCGGGCGCCAATGGCGGCGTCAGCGCCAATTCCAGCACCAATACCGGCGTCAAGGGCCAGACTGGCAGCAGCAAAACCCAGACCAGCGCCACGACCGGAGTCGGCGTGAAGGCCGGCGGGGCGGGCGTGAACAGCAGCACCAGCGTCAAGACGGGCGTCGGAATCGACACCAAGTAGCCGTCGCTTCGATTTCCGGAAGGTAAGGCCGCCGCTTCTCTATTCGGCCGCGGCGATCGTGCGGCCGCGCTGCGGCGCTCCGAAGGGCCGGTCATGCGTCAGCGCCGGCACCGCCCGGCGCGACTCCGCGACCTTGCCGGTGTCGATCTCGGCCAGCACGAGGCCGATGCCGTCCTCGGCCTCAGCCAGGATTTCGCCCCAGGGCGAGACGATCAGCGCGTGGCCATAGGTGCGCCTTCCGCCGCCATGCTCGCCCCATTGCGCCGGCGCGAAAACGAAGCAGCCATTCTCGATGGCGCGGGCGCGCAACAGGACATGCCAATGCGCGCGGCCGGTCGGCACGGTGAAGGCCGACGGCACGGTGAGGAAATCGGCGCCCGCCTTGGCCAGCGCGCGATACAAATGCGGGAAGCGCAAATCGTAGCAGACGCTGAGCCCGGCGATGCCCCAGGGTAGATTTCCAAGCACCGCCTGGTCGCCGGGGCGATAGGATTTCGATTCGCGGTGGCACTCGCCGCCCTGCAGATCGACGTCGAACATGTGGATCTTGTCGTAGCGCGCCGCGATCTCGCCCGCCGGATTCAGCAGGAACGAGCGGTTGGCCAGGCGCTCGGCGCCTTTGTCGTGGACGACGATCGAGCCCAGCAGCAGCCAGGCGCCGGTCTCGCGCGCCAGCTCGCGGAACGCGGCCAGCATGGCGTGCTCGGATTCGGGCTTCGCCTTGTCGAGCGCCAGCGCGCGCTTGGGCTCAATCATGTCGCTGACTTCCGGCGTCAGGATAAAATCGGCGCCCTGGTCGCGCGCGCGGCGCACCAGATCCGACGCCATGGCGATGTTGGCATCGATCGCCGGCCCCGAATTCAGCTGGATGCAGGCGGCCTTTAAGGAAGCGCTCATCTGCCGGCCGCCAGCAGCGCATCGAGTTTGCCTTGGCCGTCAAGCAAAACGAGCTCGTCGGCGCCGCCGATATGGCGGCCGTCGATGAAAATCTGCGGCACGGTGCTGCGGCCGCCGGCACGCTCGACCATCTCGTCGCGCTTGGCGTCGTCCATCATGACGTCGATTTCGACGAATTCGACGCCCTTCTTGCTCAGCAGGCCGCGCGCCCGCGCGCAATAGGGGCAGAACATCGTGGCGTAGATCTCGACCTTGGCCATCCGGCGATTATCCGGTCGAAGCGGCCCGCAAATCAATGGCCGTCGGCTCGCGGTCAGGCTTCCTGGGCCCCGGCCGTGCGCGCCAGGGTCAGCACGGCGACCCGCCACGCCCCCGCCTTGAGCAGAATCCGGGCGCATTCCGCCGCGGTGGCGCCGGTGGTCAGCACGTCGTCGATCAGCACGATGCGCTTGCCGCGCACGCTCTGGCCGCGCTTCAGCGCGAAGGCGCCGGCCACGTTGCGCCGGCGCTCGGCGCGGCTGCGCCGCCCCTGGGACGGCGTGGCGCGGCGGCGGCGCAGCCAATCGGCGCCAATCGCCGGGCCACCATGCGCGGCGATGGCATGCGCCAGCACCGCCGCCTGGTTGTAGCGGCGCATGAACAGCCGCGTCCAATGCAGCGGCACCGGCACGAGCACGTCGGCCTCGGCCAAAAGCTCGGCGCCGGCGTTGCGCATGAACCGGCCGAGTGCCGGCGCCAGTTGCAGCTTGTCGCCGTGCTTGAAGGCCAGGATGAGCGGGCGGCTCTCCTCGTCGTAAAGCAGCGCCGCGCGGGCGCGGTTGAAGGGCGGCTCCTCGCGCAGGCAATTGGCGCACAGCGCATCGTCGCCGAGCTCGATGTCGAACGGCAGGCCGCAGCGGCTGCAGCACGGCTTGCCGAGAAAGCGGATACGGCCCCAGCACGCGGCGCAGAGCGCGCCGTCGCCGCCGACCGCCGCGCCGCATTTGAGGCAGCGCGGCGGCAGCAGCAGGTCGAGGAGCTTGACCCCGGCGCGGCGCAGCGCCGGCGGGATGACCGATTCCGCCATGGCGGAATGACAGGGCGGCGCGGGCCGGCTTGTCAATCCCGGCGCGGGGGCGCGATGATGCGGTCGTGCCGCCGAAAAATCCGATGCTCGTCTTCGATCAGCGCGCTTGGCGGCGTCATCGCGGGCGCGCGGCGGCACGGGACGGCGCCGCCGAGTTCCTTTTTGTCGAATCCGCGGCGCAGCTCGTCGAGCGCCTGGGCGAGATCAAGCGCGATTTCCCGCGTGTGCTCGATTTGGGATCGCGCGGCGGTATTTTGGCGCCGGCCTTGGTGGGCAAGGCGGGCATCGAATTCCTCGTCGCTGTCGATCCGGCCGAGGAATTCGTCCGGCGCGCGCCGGCGCCGCGCCTCGTTGCCGAGCCCGAGGCGCTGCCTTTTGCGCCACATAGCTTCGATCTGGTGCTGAGCAATCTGCTGCTGCATTGGACCAACGATCTGCCCGGCGCGCTGCTACAGCTGCGGCACGCACTGAAGCCCGGCGGCCTGCTGCTGGCGGCGCTGTTCGGCGGTGAGACGCTGGCCGAGCTCGGCGGCGCGCTGCTCGAGGCCGAGCTCGCCGAATCGGGCGGCGCCGGTCCGCGCGTCTCGCCCTTCGCCGATATCCGCGATCTGGGGGCGCTGCTGCAACGCGCCGGCTTTGCCGATCCGGTGGTCGACAGCGACCGGCTCGAGGTGACCTACGCCGATACCTACGCGCTGATGCGCGATCTGCGCGCCATGGGCGAGAGCAACGCGCTGGTCGAGCGCCGCCGCGGCCTGACGCGCCGCGGCACGCTGGCGGACGCCGCACGGCTCTATGCGGAACGCTGCGGTACAGCCGAGGGACGCGTCCGCGCCGATTTTCAGGTGCTGACGCTGACCGCCTGGGCGCCGGCTGGACTTTGATCGGGGGCGCTCTGTATACTCATTGTCGATACGGAGCCGCCGCTTTCACTTTCGTGGATATAGACAAAAATGTCCTCGCCAACCATGCGGACCCATGTCGCCAAATGGGGCAACAGCCTCGCCGTGCGCCTCCCGAAGCCGGTCGCCGACGCTCTGGCGCTCGAGCCGGGCAGCATGCTGGAATTCGAATTGCGGCCCGGCCAGATCGTCCTGTCGCTGGCGCGGCCGCGCTACGATCTGAAGGCGCTGGTCGCCAAGATCAACGACCGCAACCTGCCGCATCTCGAAGGCGACTTGCCGCAGGGCGGCGAAATTCTCTGACATGGAGCGCCGCTCGATCTATCCCGAGCCGGGCAGCCTGGTGAAGCTGTCCTTCACGCCGGCCACCGGCCGCGCCGTCGCGGGGCCGCGACTGGCGCTCGTGCTCTCGGCCGAGATATACCACCATCGCACGCCGTTGGCGGTGGTGTGTCCGATCGCCGCCACTGGCAAGGGCTACCCTTTCGAGGTCGAGCTGCCGTCCGGCCTACCGGTGTCGGGCGTCGTGTTGGTCGATCACGTCGCCAGCATCGACCGCGCCGCGCGTGGCCTCGAGGTCGTCGGCATGGCGCCGCGCTGGGTGGTCGAAGAAGCGCGCGCCAAGCTCGCCGCGCTGCTGGGCTGGTAAAAGCGTTCCCTATCGGCAGGCATAATAGTGCATGGCCTCGTCGCTATTGATTCGTTCGGCCCGCACCGGAACCATGATCTTGTTGAAATGCTGACAATGCAGGATGGCGAAATTATCCGGCGAAAGCGCGTTGCCCGCGCGGATGACGATGCCGTTCGCGTCGCTGTTCATGATCGTGTATTGCGTTAGCGCGGCGGAGAAGCACCCGCTGAGCAGCAGGGCCAGGGCGATGGCGACAACCGGTTTCATGCGTTCAGCCTATAGCAAATCCCGCAGCATCGCGACGAGCGGCTTATCGGCTTCCGGCATGGCGTAGTTCGGCAGATTCGGCGGCCGGACCCAGGCCAGTTTTTGGCCCTCGCGCGCCACGACCATGCCCTGCCAGCGCCGGCAGAGATAAAGCAGCAGAAGGATATGGAAATCCGCGTAGCGGTGCGACGCGAAGGTGAAGGGCGACAGGCACGATGCGGCGACATCGATACCGAGTTCCTCTTTCAGTTCGCGAATGAGGGCGGTTTCCGGCGTTTCGCCCGGCTGCACCTTGCCGCCGGGGAATTCCCAGAGGCCGGCCATCGGCTTGCCTGCCGGGCGCTCGGCCAGCAAGACGCGGCCATCGGCATCGATCAAGGCGACGCAGACGACGCTGGTGTTGGCAGCCTCAGCTCCGGTAGCTGCCATTGATGTCGATATAGCGGTGGGTCAGGTCGCAGCTCCACACCGTCCAGCGGCCGCGCCCGATGCCGAGATCGATGGCGATCTCGATGTCGCGCCCGGCCATGTGCCGCGCCACCGGCGCCTCGTCATAGCCGGGCACGGCGTCGCCCTTGGCCGCAATCTTGACGCCCCCCACCGCGATCGACAGCCGGTCGCGGTCGGCTTTTTCGCCGGCTTTGCCCACCGCCATGACGATGCGGCCCCAATTGGCGTCGCCGGCGGCGATCGCCGTCTTGACCAGGGGTGAGTTGCCGATGGCGAGGCCGATGCGGCGCGCCGCGACGTCGGAGGCGGCGCCTTTGACGCGGATGGTGACGAATTTCTCGGCGCCTTCGCCGTCGCGCACGATCTGCTGCGCGAGATCGATCATCACCGCATCGAGCGCGCGCCGGAAACCCCTCAGCGCCGGGTCCCGCGCCGAAACGATGCGCTTGTTGCCGGCGTTGCTGGTTGCCACCAGAAGCGCGGTATCACTCGTCGAGGTATCGCCGTCGACGGTAATGGAGTTGAACGAGCGCGCGTTGCTCTCGTCGAGCAACGCTTGCAGCACCCGCGCGGGCAGCGCCGCGTCGGTGAAGATATAGGCCAGCATGGTGCCCATATCGGGCGCGATCATGCCCGAACCCTTGGCGATGCCGTTGATCGTGACGGTGGTCCGGCCGATGCGGGCCTGGCGCGTCGCACCTTTGGGAAAGGTATCGGTCGTCATGATCGCCAGCGCCGCCTCGGCCCAGCCGTCGGACCGCACCGCAGCCACCGTGGCCGACAGGGCGGCGACGATTTTTTCGGCCGGCAGCTTCTCGCCGATAACTCCGGTCGAGGAAACGTAGATCTCGCTTGCGTCGCAATCGAGCAGCCGCGCCAGCGCTGCGGCCGTCTTCGCCACCGCAACACGGCCGGCGCGGCCGGTAAAGACATTGGCATTCCCGGAATTGACGACGATGGCGCGGGCCTTGCCGCGCTTTAGCGCCTTGCGGCACCAATCGACCGGCGCGCCGGGCGTTGCCGAGCGGGTCAGCACGCCGGCGATCGTCGCACCCGGCTCGATCACCGCCAGCATGAGATCGCGGCGGCCCGGGTAGCGGATGCCGCAATGCGCGGTGGCAAGGCGGACCCCGGCGAGGGACGCGAGATCGGGAAAGCGCTCCGGCGCCAGCGGCGAGACGGCGGCCATGGTCGTGGTCTGGCCTGCCCGGCCGCGCCTAGGGTTTCAGATTGAGCTTGTCGGGCGCGCCGCCAGGTGCGGTGCTGGGCGCCAGCGTCGGTGCGCCGGGCGCGCCGCCGTCGGCTCCTGGGGGCGTCAGCTTCGGCGCCTGATTGGCACTCGGCAGCTTGCTGCCGTCGAGCGCGAAAATCTCGACCTTCGCCTGCTGATCGAGCGTCTTGACGCGCTCGGCGATGATCTGCTGCGCCATCTGCTGCGCCAACCGGGGCGCGACCTCGTCATAGGAGAGCGCCTTGCCTTGTCGCCGATCCTCGACCTTGATGACGTGCCAGCCGAACTGGGTGTGCACCGGCGTTTGGGTGTATTCGCCCTTCTTCAGCTTGAACGCGGCCGCGGCGAATTCCGGAACCATGTCGTGCTCGGCGAACCAGCCGAGGTCGCCGCCGGACACCTTGCCGGCGGGATCGGTGGTCTTTTCCTTGGCCAGCGTTGCGAAATCCGCGCCCTTCTTGAGCTGGGCGATGATGTCCTTCGCCTCCTGCTCGGTCCCAACCAGGATGTGGCGCGCGTTGACCTCTTCGTGCTGCGGCGCGTCCTTGGCGTATTGGTTGTAGGCCGCCTGCAATTTGTCCTTGCTGATATCCTTCTTCAGGATCTCGTTGAAATAGGCGTCCTGTAGAATCTGCTCACGCGCCAGCGCCAGCTTTTGCTTTACCAGCGGACCGCCGTCGAGCTTCTCCTTCTGCGCCGCTTGAGCAACGACGGTCATGCTGATGAGTTCGTCGATGAGTTGCGGATAGGCTTGCTGGAGCGTCAGTTTTTGCCGGACATCGGCCGCGAGCACGCCATAGGCGAGCGTGACATCGCTGCGATAGAGCGCCACGCCGTTGACGCGCGCCACGACCGGGTCTCCGGCGGGCTTGGCGGGGGCGGCGGTCTGGGCGAGAGCGGGGCTCGCCGCCAGGGCGAGGAACAGGCAAGCGAAATACGCGCGGCGCGCCTTCATGACGGATCCTTTCATGCGGGCGCTGGGGCGGAGGGCAGGCCCGCTGACGCCGGCGCTCATAAAGCACATCGCCGGTGGCAGGACAAGCGCCGGGAGGGTTAACCGACCCGCCGCTGCCGCCGTTAAAAAGCCCAAAAACTCCGCGGCAAGCCGAATTGACACCTGCTTTATATGCTCCTATCTCTCAAGGCGTCGCCGCACGGCGATTCTAATCCTGCCCGCCATTCCTTTGAGGTTTTGATGATCGGCGCCCTTGCCCGGCGAGTCTTTGGTTCCGCGAACGAACGGTACGTCAAAAGTCTCCAGCCCCTCGTTGACGAGGTGAATGGCCTCGAAGCGGACACCGCGGCGCTGGGCGACGACGATTTGCGTGCGCGGACGGCGGCGTTCAAGCAACGCCTCGCCGACGGCGAAACCCTGGACGATCTCCTGCCCGAGGCCTTCGCCACGGTGCGCGAGGCGGCCAAGCGCACGCTCGGCCAGCGCCATTTCGACGTCCAACTCGTGGGCGGGATGGTCCTGCACCGCGGCATGATCGCCGAGATGAAGACAGGTGAAGGCAAGACGTTGGTGGCGACGTTGTCGGTTTATCTCAACGCTCTTGCCGGGAAGGGCGTTCACGTCATTACGGTCAACGACTACCTGGCCAAACGCGACAGTGAATGGATGGGGCAGATTTATAAATTTCTCGGCCTCACGGTTGGCTGTATCGTCCACGGGCTGGACGATCTGCAGCGGCAGGAAGCCTATGCTGCCGACGTCACCTACGGCACCAATAACGAATTCGGCTTCGATTATCTGCGCGACAACATGAAGTTCAGCCTGGCGCAGATGGTCCAGCGCCCCTTCAATTACGCGATCGTTGACGAAGTCGATTCGATCCTGATTGACGAGGCGCGCACGCCGCTCATCATCTCGGGTCCGGCCGAGGATTCATCCGAACTCTACCGCCAGGTCAACCAGCTCATCCCGCATCTCGCCGCCGAAGATTACGAGAAGGACGAGAAGCAGCGATCCGTCACGCTCACCGATGCCGGCGTCGAGAAGATCGAGCGGATGCTGGGCGAGGCCGGGTTGCTCAAGGCCGGCACGCTCTACGACATCCACAATCTCCCGCTCGTGCACCATGCCAACCAGGCACTGCGCGCGCACAAGCTGTTCGCGCGCGACACCGACTACATCGTGCGCGACGACAAGATCGTCATCATCGACGAATTCACCGGCCGCATGATGGAAGGCCGCCGTTATTCGGAGGGGCTGCACCAGGCGCTCGAGGCCAAGGAAGGCGTCACGGTGCAGAACGAGAATCAGACACTCGCCACCATCACCTTCCAGAACTATTTCCGCCTTTTCCCCAAGCTTGCCGGCATGACCGGTACGGCGATGACCGAGGCGACCGAGCTCAGCGAGATCTACAAGCTCGACGTCATCGAGGTACCGACCAACGAGCCGTGCGTTCGCAAGGACGCCGATGATGAGGTCTATCGCACCGCGCAGGAAAAATACGAGGCGATCCTGACGCAGGTGATCGAGTGCCAGGAGCGCAAGCAGCCCGTGCTGATCGGCACGGTGAGCATCGAGAAGTCGGAGACCCTGGCGGAGATCTTCAAGAAGCGGAAGATTTTGCATAACGTGCTGAACGCCCGTTACCATGAGCAAGAGGCCTTCATCATCGCCCAGGCCGGCAAGCCGGGCGCCGTCACCATCGCTACCAACATGGCCGGCCGCGGCACCGACATCCAGCTCGGCGGCAATCTCGACATGCGGCTGAAGCAGGAGCTGGCCGGCATCAACGATCCTCTGGCGCAAGACCGCAAGGCGGCGGAAATCCGCGCCGAAATTGCCACGGCGCACGATGCGGTGGTCGAGTCCGGCGGCCTTTATGTCATCGGCAGCGAGCGGCATGAGAGCCGGCGCATCGACAATCAGCTGCGCGGCCGCTCCGGCCGCCAGGGTGATCCCGGCGGTTCCAAATTCTTCGTCTCGCTCGACGACGATCTCATGCGCATCTTCGGCTCCGAGCGCATGGACAGCATGTTGACCAAGCTCGGCCTCAAGGACGGCGAAGCGATCATCCATCCTTGGATCAACAAGGCGCTGGAGAAGGCGCAGCAGAAGGTCGAGGCGCGCAACTACGAAATCCGCAAGCATTTGCTGCGGTTCGACGACGTGATGAACGACCAGCGCAAGGTCGTCTATCAGCAGCGCCGCGAGATCATGGTGGCGAAGGACGTTTCGGCGATGATCGCCGACATGCGCGAAGAAGTGATCGACGCGATGGTCGAGCGCAGCATTCCCGCCAATGCGCTGTCCGATCAATGGGAAACCGCCGGGCTGCACGAGGAAGTGCTCCGCGTCTTCAATCTCGATCTGCCGGTCGCGGCATGGGCCAAGGAAGAGGGCATCGCCGACCGCGAAATCCGCGACCGCCTGGCGCAGGCGATCGAAAAGAAGATGGCCGAGAAGACCGCGACCTACGGCGCGGACATGATGCAGCTCGCCGAGCGCAGCCTTCTGCTGCAGATCCTCGACCAAGCGTGGAAGGATCATTTGCTGGTGCTCGACCATCTGCGCCAGGGCATCAATTTGCGCGCCTATGCGCAGCGCGATCCGCTCAACGAATACAAACGCGAGGCTTTCGAACTGTTCCAGCAAATGCTGGTGGGTTTGCGCGAGGCGGTAACCAGTACCCTGGCGCATGTCGAAATGCGTGTGCAGCGCGGCGAGGATCTGGCGCCGCCGCCGC
>DASRKX010000071.1:0-5622 GCA_035648735.1 Allostellaceae bacterium | reverse complement strand
CTTTGACAAGGCGCCGAGCCTTGGCTTAGCTGGCGCCATGTTCCCGCCGCGGCGCATCGTCTGCCTCACCGAGGAGACCGTCGAGACGCTCTATCTCCTGGGCGAGGCGGACCGCATCGTCGGCATTTCCGGCTATACCGTGCGCCCGCCCCGCGCCCGCAAGGAAAAGCCGCGGGTCAGCGCTTTCATCTCGGCCGATATCCCGAAGATCCTGGCGCTCGAGCCCGATCTGGTGCTGACGTTTTCCGATCTCCAGGCTGACATCGTCGCCGATCTCATCCGGCGCGGCGTCGCGGTGCATGCGTTCAACCAACGCAGCATCGCCGGCATTCTCGACATGGTGCGCATGCTGGGCGCGCTGGTCGATGCGCGCGCCAAGGCCGAGGCGCTTGCCGCGACCCTCGCCGGCCGCCTCGACAAGGCGCGCCGGCGCGCGGCCAAGCTCGAACACCGGCCCAAGGTGTTCTTCGAGGAATGGGACGCGCCGCTGATCTCCGGCATCGCCTGGGTGTCGGAGCTGATCGGCATCGCCGGCGGCGACGACGTGTTTCCCGAGCTGGCATCCGGCAAATCCGCCAAGGAGCGCATCGTCACCGCCGCGCAGGTCGTGGCGCGCGCGCCGGAGATCATCATCGGCTCGTGGTGCGGCAAGAAATTCCAGCCGGCGCGGATCGCCGCGCGCCCGGGCTTCGCGCAGATTCCGGCGGTGCGCGACGGCCAGATCCACGAGATCAAATCGCCGATTATTCTGCAGCCCGGCCCCGCCGCACTGACCGACGGGCTCGACGCGCTGCAGGCGCTGATCGTGGAATGGGCCGAGGCGCGCTGAAGCCTCACGGCACCGTCAGGTAATGGATGCCGAACATCTTGTCGGCGTCCGTCCACGCCCGAGGGGCGCCGAAGCCGGCGCGCTTCGCCAGAAGCTGGAATTCGGCCACCGTGAATTTATAGGAATATTCGATGTGGATGCGCTCGCCGGCGGTGAAGGCGATCCGCCGCCCGGCGACGGTGACGATCTGGTCCATCAGGCTCCGGATGAAGATTTCGACCCGGCCGGCGACGGGATTGTAGAAGGCCTCGTGGGCGAAGCGCGTCCGGTTGAAATCGGCGTCGAGCTCGCGGTTCATCCGCGCCAGCAGGTTGAGCGTGAATTCGGCTGTCACGCCCGCCGAATCGTTATAGGCGGCGTGCAGCAGCGCCGGGTCTTTCTTCAAATCGGCGCCGACGATCATGCCGCCGCCCGGGCCGAGCAGCATGCGGCAGCCCTTGAGGAAGAACACCGCCTCCTCCGGCGTGAGATTGCCGATGGTCGAGCCGGGGAAAAATCCGACCTTCCGCCCCGTCCCGCGCGACACCAGCGCCGGCAGCCGGCGCGGGTCCATGTAATCGGCGCAGATGGCGATGACCTCGAGATCGGGAAAATCGGCCGCCACCGCCGACGCCGCCTGATGCAGCATCTCGCCCGAAATATCGATCGGCAGATAGGCCGCGGGCGCGCGCAGCGCGTCGAGCAGCAGGCGCACCTTGGTGCTGGCGCCGCTGCCGAATTCGATGAGCCTTGCATGCGGGCCGATCGCCTGGGCGATCTCGTCCGCGCGCTCGGCCAGCAGCGCCGTCTCGGTGCGTGTCACGTAATATTCGGGCAGATCGCAGATCGCCTCGAACAATTCGGAGCCGCGCTGGTCGTAGAGGAAGCGGCACGGGATCGACTTGCGCGAGCCGGTCAGGCCGGCGAGCGCGACCTCGCGGAAGCTTTCCTCGCGCGGCGCGAAATCGAGATAGGCCGCCAGGATGCCGTCGCGCTTCATGCGTCCTCCGCCAGGCGAATGCCGCCGAAGCACCAGCGCGACGCCGGATAGAAGAAATTGCGATAGGTGGCGCGCGCATGGCCGGGGGGCGTGACGCAGCAACCGCCGCGCAGCACCATCTGGCCGCTCATGAACTTGCCGTTGTATTCGCTGACCGCGCCCGGCGCCGGACGGAAGCCCGGATAGGGCGCATAGGCGCTCCGCGTCCATTCCCAGACGTCGCCGAACATCTGCTCGAGCCGGCCCTCGCCCGGCGCCGGCAAAGGCGCCAGCGCGCCGCTGTCGAGGAAATTTCCCGCGACCGGCAGCGCCGCCGCCGCGTGTTCCCACTCGGATTCGCCCGGCAGCCGCCGCCCGGCCCAGGCCGCGAAGGCGTCGGCCTCGAAATGGCTGACATGGCAAACCGGCGCGAAGGGATCGAGCGGCTGCAACCCCGCCAGGGTGAATTCCGTCCGGGAACCGTCGCCGTCCCGCCAATAGAGCGGCGCGCGCCACCCATTCGCCTGCACCGCGGCCCAGCCGTCCGCCAGCCAGAATTCCGGCCGGGCGTAGCCGCCATCCTCGATGAAGGCGCGGTATTCGCCGTTGGTGACCAGCCGCGAGGCGAGCGCGAAGGGCTCGAGCCAGGCCTTGTGGCGCGGCGCTTCATTGTCGAAGGCGAAATCCGCATTGTCGTGTCCGATCTCGACCAGCCCGCCCTTGAACGCGACCCAATCGAGCTTCTTGCTCTTCGCGCGCGGCGCGCGCGGCGCCGGCGCGGCATAGGCCGGCTGCAGCGGATTGAGCGAGAGCAGATGCTTGATGTCCATCAGGATCAATTCCTGATGCTGCTCCTCGTGGTTGATGCCGAGCTCGATCAGCGGCGCCGCCGCGTGCCAGGCCGATGCGCCGGCGCCGTCGATGAAATCGAGCAACGCTTCGGTGACATGCGCGCGATAGCGCAGAATCTCGGCGATTCCCGGGCGCGAGATCAGGCCGCGCGCCGGCCGCGGATGGCGCGGCCCGGCCGCCTCGTAATAGGAATTGAACAGGTGGTTAAAGGCGGGATCGAAGAGGCGATAGCCGGACGCGTGCGGCGCCAGGATGAAGGTCTCGAAGAACCAGGAAAGATGCGCCAGATGCCATTTGGTCGGGCTGGCATCGGGCATCGACTGCACGACCTGGTCCTCGGGCGAGAGATGCTGAGCCAGCGCCTCGCTCTGCGCGCGGCAGGCGGCAAAGCGCGCACGACAAAGCGCGCGATCCTCTGCGCGCGCGATATTCCCGGCGATCGATGCCATCACTCCTCCCGCGCGGCGCGCCTTTTACGGGCTGAAACCCGGCGCTTTCAGGCATGAAACCGAACTCTAAACGATTATAGGGCGCGCGCGGTTGCACGCCAGCCACATTGATTCACGGCCGCGTGACGACATGCCGCCATGTCCGCTTTGTGCCAGAAGCGGACATTCGTGCGGAGATTCGATATGTCATAAAGGGCTCGCCATTTCAGGCGTCCCGCTCATGCGTCTATAATTTCAAATCAGGCGAGGGAGGTGAAGAATGACGGAAACCCATTCAACCGAGCTATATCGCCAAGAAGGCGATAACTTTCGCTCGGTTCGCCTGTCCGTTAATGCTGATGGCTCGATCAAATTAGAAACCCAAGACATGGGTGCGTCCGTTAAAGAAATATGGGGCGACAGCGATTACGAGTTCTGGGTCGACGTTCCTGCCTCGGCACTTCCCAAGCTGGTATTCGCGCTGTTGCGAGAAAAATACACCGGCAGAGACAAAGCGGTTGATGAGTTCCGCGCGTTCTGCAAACAAGAAGAGATCGAGCACGAATGGGATTCTTGGGTTTAATGAAACAGTGACAATGCGACCGCCTTTAACCGGCCCTGTCCTCTGACGGTCTTGTCCGTAAGTCGAAATTCCTACATCATTCCAGAGGGAATTTCGAGGGGATGGTCGTGGCGTTTCACACAATGTTCGCGGCGGGGTTTTACCGGCGCTCGCACTTGCGCAGAGCCGCCGTGTTCGGCGCGGCTTGTGCGGGGCTTATCCTCGGTGAGGGGGAGCAGGCGTTTGCCTCGCCGGGCTGCACCGCGTTAAATGGGAGCAATAAGGGAATGGTGGTGACCGGCTCCCATGTCGGGGCGGGGGGTTTTGTGAAGGGAGACACATTGATCGTCCATGTGTTGGATTCCACCATCACGGCGATCATCTGGGACGATACGACGAATACGAGAATGACAACCTATACTAACGGCAGTTTCGAATATGTAGTGCCTGCGACAACATCGGATACCTTGATGGTCGAATTCGAACTTAGCCCGCCCTTTAACGGATCCGCCTCATGGTCTTGCTCCGCGGCCGGCCCTTCGTCCGGCAGCTCCAGCAAGTGACCTTGACCTGACAGGTTTTCCGTACCAGCGGACACGTAACCCTCTCCCCTCGGGGGAGTTTGACGCCTGCCAAGCGTCCTCCGGACGCTCGGCCCGAACATGCCGGGGGCATGTTCGGCGGCGTCAAGGGGTGAAGGGTTTGAGCTAAGAAACCGTGACGCCCTTCCAGAACGCGATGCGGTCCTTGATCTGCGAGGCGGCGGGCATCGGCTCGGGGTAATACCAGGCGGCGTCCTTGTTCTCCTTGCCGCCGACTTCGAGGCTGTAATAGCGCGCGGTGCCCTTCCAGTGGCACTTGCTGGTGGTCTCGCTCGGCTTCAGCAAATCGGCGCGCACCGCGGCGGCGGGGAAATAATGGTTGCCCTCGACGACGACCGTGTCGGCCGATTCCGCGATCGTCTCGCCGTTCCATACCGCCTTGACCATCGATGCCTCCTGCAATCCTCAATAGACGATTTGCGTGTCCGGGCAATTCTGCTTTACCCAGGCGCAGCGTTCCGCCCGCGCCGCATCCGGCCCCGGCATGCAATCGGCGATTGCCGGGCATTTCTTCTGCGCATACCAATCCGTATTCATCGGCTGCGGTTCCCGCCGCGGCGCCGGTTGCGCGCAAGCCGACAGCGCGAATGCGCCGAGCGCCGCCAGGATGATTGGCGCTCTTCTCAACTCCGCCGCCACAAAGTGGTTCCGTCGGGCTTATCTTCCAGCACGATGCCGCGCGCGGCAAGCGCGTTGCGGATGCGGTCGGCGCCGGCGAAATCCTTGCCCTTGCGCGCGGCGTCGCGCGCCGCGATCTGCGCCGCGATGTCCTGGGCCTCTTCGCCGGCGCCTTGCAGCCAGGCTTCGGGATTCTGCTGCAATAACCCGAGCGTCGCACCCGAAGCGAGCAGCGCGCCCTTGATGCGCGCTTTCTCGGCGCGGCTCTCCGCCTTGTTGAGCTCGGCGACCAGCTCGTGCAAGGCCGCGAGCGCCAGCGGCGTGTTGAGATCGTCGTCGAGCGCGGCGCGCACGCCATGGGCGGCCGCGTCGCCGTCGGCCGCGATATCCGCCACGCCGCGCAGCGCCAGATAGAAGCGGTCGAGAACCAGCTTCGCCTGGCTCAGCCGCTCGTCGGTCCAGTCGAGCGGGTCGCGATAATGCGCCGTCAGCATGGCGAAGCGCGCCGCCTCGCCCGGCGCCGCTTCCAGCACGTCGCGGATGGTGCGGAAATTGCCCGCCGATTTCGCCATCTTCTCGCCGTCGACGGTGACGAAGCCGTTATGCAGCCAGTATTTGACGAAGCGCTTGCCGCCATGCGCGCATTCGCTCTGCGCGATCTCGTTCTCGTGGTGCGGGAAGATGAGGTCGAGGCCGCCGCCATGGATGTCGAACGATTCGCCGAGATGCGCCTCGCTCATCGCCGAGCATTCGAGATGCCAGCCCGGCCGGCC
>DASRKX010000070.1:0-7325 GCA_035648735.1 Allostellaceae bacterium | reverse complement strand
TCTCCGACATGCGCGCGCTGCCGATCATGGCCGAGACCGGCTATCCGGTGGTATTCGACGCGACCCATTCGGTGCAGCAGCCGGGCGGGCAGGGCACGACGAGCGGCGGCGAACGCAAATACGTTGCGGTTCTGGCGCGCGCGGCGGTCGCCATCGGCATCGCCGTCGTCTTCATGGAAACGCATCAGGATCCCGACAAGGCGCCCAGCGACGGGCCCAACATGGTGAGGCTCAAGGACATGCCGGCGCTGCTTGAAAATTTGATGGCCCATGATAGGCTGGCTAAGGCGCGGCCATGAGCGGCATCGGCGACATTCGCGCGCGCGAGATTCTCGACAGCCGCGGCAACCCGACCGTCGAGGTCGATGTGACCCTCGAAAGCGGCGCCAAGGGCCGGGCAGCGGTACCGTCCGGCGCCTCGACCGGCTCGCATGAGGCCGTGGAATTGCGCGACGGCGACAAGGCGCGCTATGGCGGCAAGGGCGTGCGCCAGGCGGTGGCGGCGGTGAACGGCGAAATCTTCGACGCGCTGTCGGGCTTCGAGGCGTCCGACCAATCCGCGCTCGACCGCGCGATGATCGAGCTCGACGGCACGGAGAACAAGTCGCGGCTCGGCGCCAATGCGATCCTCGGCGTCAGCCTGGCCTGCGCCAAGGCGGCGGCCGCCGATCTCGGCCAGCCGCTCTACCGCTATGTCGGCGGCGTCGACGCGCATGTCCTGCCCGTGCCGATGATGAACATCATCAACGGCGGCGCGCATGCCGACAACCCGATCGACATCCAGGAATTCATGATCGTGCCCTTGGGCGCGCCCCGCTTCGCGGAAGCGCTGCGCATCGGCGCCGAGGTCTTTCACGCGCTGAAATCGGCGCTCAAGGACAAGGGCCACAACACCAATGTCGGCGACGAGGGCGGCTTCGCGCCCAATCTCAAATCCGCCGACGAGGCGCTCGACTTCATCATGCGGGCGATCAACGCCGCCGGATTTCGCCCGGGCGAGCAGGTGGCGCTGGCGCTCGATCCCGCGGCCAGCGAATTCCACCGCGACGGCAAGTATCGAATGGAAGGCAAGGCGCTTGACGCGGCCGCGATGGTCAAGTTCTACGAGGGGTTGGTCGGGCGCTACCCGATCCTCTCGATCGAGGACGGCATGGCCGAGGACGATTGGGTGGGCTGGACGGCGCTCACCAAGGCGCTCGGCAAGAAAGTCCAGCTCGTCGGCGACGATCTTTTCGTCACCAACCCCAAGCGCCTGGCCGAGGGCGTGCGGAAAGGCGTCGCCAACGCCATCCTGGTCAAGGTCAACCAGATCGGCACGCTGTCGGAGACGCTCGAGACCGTCGCGCGCGCCAGGCAGGCGGGCTACGGCGTCGTCATGTCGCATCGCTCGGGCGAGACGGAGGATTCGACCATCGCGGATCTGGCGGTCGGGACGAATTGCGGACAGATCAAGACCGGCTCGCTGTCGCGCTCCGACCGGCTCGCCAAATACAACCAGCTCATCCGCATCGAGGAGGAGCTCGGCGCGGCGGCGCAATATCCCGGCACGGCGGCGTTCAAGCAGTAGATTGCCGCCGCACGCCCTTACTTAAGGCAGGCGGCGGGGCTCTTGTCGTCGAGGGTGATTGGCGCCGAGCCGGTGAACTCGACGGCATAGTTGCACAGAATCGCCCGTGCGTTCTCGCCGAGGATCGACCGGATCGTATACCGCCCGGGCTCCAGGCCTTTCCATGCGGTGCATTTTCCGTTGGCCAGCTGGGGGTCGTCGGCCGGGCCGGCGCCGTCGATCCGCAGGGCGGACAGCGTCTCGCCCGTCCGGTTGCACAGGGTCAGCGTCGCCGCCCGCGCCGGCGCCGCCAGCGTCAGGCCGATCGCGATCGACAGCCATGCGGCGCGATGGATCATGCCGGCATTCTGCGCCGGCCGCGGCTTCGCGCCAAGCCACCGTTATTAACGGTTGACCGCAGGACCGCCTTGCGACTCGTTGATTCATAAAAAGAGAATCGATTTCATTTGACGCGGCGACTCGACCGTGATTCTTTCGAATCGTCATGGACGTCATCGCCCAGCTGCGCCAGCGCGCGCCCCGCATTGTCACGCCCGTCCTGGGCATCAGCCTGATCGCCTATTTCAGCTATCACCTGGTGCAGGGCGATCGCGGCTTGCTGGCGTATATGGCTCTACAGCAACAAATGCGCGCCGCCACCGCAGCGCACGACCAAGCCCAGGCCGAGTACGTGCCGCTCGCGCATCGCGTCGCTCTGCTGCGCGGCAAGATCGACCGAGATCTGCTGGATGAACGCGCACGGGCCGTGCTCGATGTCGCCGCGCCCGGCGAGATCGTCATCTACGATCCGGCCCCGCGCTGATCGTCCCGGCGCGGCTTAGCGGCCGGCGACTTCCATGATAGCCAGATTGCCGGCCTGGGCCGAACCGAACATCGGCGCGCCGAAGGAGAGGGGCACCAGAGCGCCGACCAAGGCGCCGGCGATGGCAACGGCGTAAAGCAGCGGTTTCATGGGTGGCTTTCTCCTCATAACGTCGCCGATTCAATGCCCGGCAAATGAAATCGTCCCTCAGGGAAACCCCGAGACACCGGCATTTCTCACCCGATCCCCTCTCGACTCGTCGGCCCAAAGCGGAATAGCCCGCCGCTTTTGCCGTCCCGCCATGCCGACTCGTTCGCCTCCGGCACCCCAGGAGAGCGGTCCGGCAGCTTTTTCAGGCTGCTTAACTGAAAAACGGTTATGTTTATATTTGTGTTACAAAACAACTATTTGCAAAGAGTTCGGTTGCATATTCGGGATCGGATGGTATTGGTAGCGCCAAGCGGCGGTTAAGCCGCGCCGGCGCCTGCCGGCCGCCCATTTTTCGAGGGAGACCCCATGGCAATTGCCGCCAAGCGCAAGCCCCGGCGCCAAGACAACGAGCTGGTTGAAGCCGAAGTCGGCCCGGAAAAGCTGCTCGAATTCTACCGCGCCATGCTGCTGATCCGCCGTTTCGAGGAAAAGGCGGGGCAGATGTACGGCATGGGGCTGATCGGCGGCTTCTGCCACCTTTATATCGGCGAAGAAGCCGTGGTGACCGGCGCCATGGCGGCGATCGAGGAGGGCGATACCGTCGTCACCGCTTATCGGGATCACGGTCATATGCTCGCCTGCAACATGGATCCCAAGGGCGTCATGGCCGAGCTGACCGGGCGCCGCACCGGCTATTCCAAGGGCAAGGGCGGCTCGATGCACATGTTCTCGCGCGCGAAAAATTTCTTCGGCGGGCACGGCATCGTCGGCGCCCAGGTGCCGATCGGCACCGGCCTCGCCTTCGCGCATCGCTATCGCGGCAACGGACGGGTCTGCCTCACCTTCCTCGGCGACGGCGCGATGAACCAGGGCCAGGTCTATGAGAGCTTCAACATGGCGGCGCTGTGGAAGCTGCCGGTTGTCTACATCATCGAGAACAACCGCTACGGCATGGGCACGGCGGTGTCACGCAGCTCGGCCTCGCCCAATCTCTATGGCCGCGGCGCGCCCTTCGGCATTCCCGGCTACCAGCTCGACGGCATGAACGTGCTCGCCGTGCTCGCCGCGGTCGAGGAGGCGGTGGAATACGCCCGCGTCGGCAAGGGCCCGTTCATCCTCGAAATGCTGACCTACCGCTATCGCGGCCATTCGATGTCCGATCCGGCCAAGTATCGCAGCAAGGACGAGGTCAGCCGCATGCGCGCGGAGCACGATCCCATCGACCAGCTCCGGAACCGTCTGATCGACGGCAATGTCGCGGATGAGGACAAGCTCAAGATCATCGACAAGGAAGTGAAGGACGTCGTCACCGCCGCCGCCGATTTCGCGCAGCAGAGCCCCGAGCCCGATCCCGCCGAATTGTGGAGCGATGTTTACGGCGAGGCGCAGGTCTGATCATGGCGGATGTCCTGATGCCGGCGCTCTCGCCCACCATGACCGAGGGCAAGCTCGCCAAATGGCACAAGAAGGTCGGCGACCCGGTCAAGGCGGGCGATGTGCTTGCGGAGATCGAGACCGACAAGGCGACGATGGAATTCGAGGCGGTCGACGAGGGCAGCCTCGCCGAGATCCTGGTGCCCGAGGGCACCGAGCATGTCGCCGTCAACCAGCCGATCGCGCGCATCGCCGAGGAAGGCGAGGCGTCCAAGCCGGCGCCGGCAAAGCAGGCCGAAGCGCCGAAAGCCGAACCCCCCAAGGCTGAAACCCCAAAAGCCGAAGCCAAGGCTGAGGCGCCCAAGGCGCCCAAGACCGAAGCGAAAGCCGCGCCGCCAGCCGTCGCCACGGCCGATGCCGGCGCGATCGAATGGGACGGGCCCAGCGTCACCATGACGGTGCGCGAGGCGCTGCGCGACGCGATGGCCGAGGAGATGCGCCGCGACGGCGACGTGTTCCTGATGGGCGAGGAAGTCGCCGAATACCAGGGCGCCTACAAGATCAGCCAGGGCCTGCTCGAGGAATTCGGCGCGCGCCGCGTCATCGACACGCCGATCTCCGAGCACGGTTTCACCGGCCTCGGCGTCGGCGCCGCGATGGCGGGGCTGCGGCCCATTGTTGAATTTATGACGTGGAATTTCGCCATGCAGGCGATGGACCAGCTGGTCAATTCCGCCGCCAAGACGCGCTATATGTCGGGCGGGCAGATGAGCTGCCCGATCGTCTTTCGCGGCCCGAACGGCCCGGCGGCGCGCGTCGCCGCTCAGCACAGCCAGGAATATGCGAGCTGGTTCGCGCATGTCCCGGGGTTGAAGGTGATCGCGCCCTATACCGCGGCGGATCACAAGGGCTTGCTCAAATCGGCGATCCGCGATCCCAACCCGGTCATCTTCCTCGAGAACGAGATCGTCTACGGCGAGAGCTTTGCGGTGCCGGAGCATCCGGATTACACCGTGCCGATCGGCAAGGCGCGCATCGCGCGCCCGGGCGAGCACGTCACCATCACCGCCTATTCGCGCATGGTCGAGCTGGCACTCAAGGCCGCAACGCAGCTCGAAGGCGAGGGCATCTCGGCCGAGGTGATCGATCTTAGGACCATTCGGCCGCTCGACACCGACACCATCGTCGAATCGGTGAAGAAGACCAACCGGCTGGTCACGCTCGAGGAGGGCTGGCCCTTCGCCGGCATCGGCAGCGAATTGGCGGCGTTGATGATGGAGCAGGCATTCGACTGGCTCGATGCGCCGGTGGCGCGGGTTTCCGGCAAGGACGTGCCGATGCCCTACGCCGCCAATCTCGAGCATTTGGCGCTGCCGCAGATCGACGATCTGGTCGCCGCCGTCAAAGCCGTGACCTACCGGTAGCGGGGAGAGCGATGCCGATCCAAATCCTCATGCCCGCGCTGTCGCCCACCATGACCGAGGGCAACCTCGCCAAGTGGCACAAGAAGGAGGGCGACAAGGTCAAGGCCGGCGACATCATCGCCGAGATCGAGACCGACAAGGCGACGATGGAATTCGAGGCGGTGGACGAGGGCACGCTGGGCCGCATCCTGGTGCCCGAGGGCACCACCGGCGTGAAGGTCAATCAGCCGATCGCCGTGATTCTCGAAGAGGGCGAAAGCGCCGGCGACATCAAGGCGCCGCCGCCGGCATCCGCCGCGAAACCGGCGACACCGGAAGCGCCGAAGCCCGCCGCCGCGCCGGCTCAAGCACAGCCCGCCGCGGCGAAAGCTCCGGCGTCTGCCGCACAGGCTCCCGCGCCGAAGGCCGCCGCGCCCGCGCCGTTACAAAAGCCGCAAGCCAATGGGTCCGACAGTCATGGGGCCGGCCGCGCCTTCGTCAGCCCCTTGGCGCGCCGCCTGGCGGAGAAATCCGGCATCGCGCTGTCGCAGCTGCACGGCTCGGGTCCGCATGGCCGCATCGTCAAGGCCGATGTCGAGGCCGCCCAATCCGGCGGCGGCACGCGCCGCGCCGCGCTCGCCGGGGCGCCGTCCTACACGAAGGCGGCGGTCGTGGCGCTCGCCGGCAACATCCCCTACACCGAGGTTCCGCTTACCCCGATGCGGCGCGTCATCGCCAAGCGCATGACGGAATCGAAGCAGAACGTGCCGCATTTCTATCTCACCATCGATTGCGAGATCGATGCGTTGCTGCATGCGCGCAAGGACATCAACGAGACGATGGGCCAGAAGCTGTCGGTCAACGATTTCGTCATTCGCGCGACGGCACTTGCCCTGAAGCAGGTGCCGGCGGCCAACGCCTCCTATACCGACGATGCGATCCTGCGCTGGAACTCGATCGACATCGCCGTCGCGGTGGCGCTCGACGACGGGCTGATCACGCCGATCATCAAGCAGGCCGACACGAAGCGCGTCAGCGAGATTTCCGCCGAGATGCGCGACCTCGGCATCCGCGCCCGCGCCGGCAAGCTCGCGCTCGCGGAGTTCCAGGGCGGCACCTTCTCGATCTCCAATCTCGGCATGTACGGCATCCGGCATTTCGAGGCCGTCATCAACCCGCCGCAGGGCTGCATCCTCGCGGTGGGAGTGGGCGAGCAACGCGCCGTGGTCAAGGACGGCCAGCTCGCAATCGCCACGGTGATGAGCTGCACCATCGCCTGCGACCATCGCGTCGTCGACGGCGCCGGCGGCGCGCAATGGATGCAGGCTTTCAAGAAATTGATCGAGGCGCCGGCGGCGCTGCTGGTCTAGGGCAGGGGAAAGCATGGCCGACACATCTTTCGATGTCATCGTCATCGGCGGCGGGCCCGGCGGCTATGTCGCCGCCATCCGCGCCGCACAGCTCGGCATGAAGGCGGCCGTCGTCGAGCGCGAGCATCTCGGCGGCATCTGCCTCAACTGGGGCTGCATCCCGACCAAGGCTTTGCTGCGCAGCTCCGAGATTTCGCATCTCCTCCGTCATCTTGGTGATTATGGGTTCTCGGCCAAGGACATCAGCTTTGACATCAAGAAGGTGGTCGAGCGCTCGCGCAAGGTGGCGAACCAGCTGTCGCAGGGCGTCGCCTTCCTCCTGAAAAAGAACAAGGTGCCGGTGTTCGATGGCAGCGGTGTTCTCGCCGGCAAGGGAAAGGTGAAGGTCACCGGCAAGACCAACGCCGAACTCGCCGCCAAGCACATCATCATCGCTACGGGTGCCCGGGCGCGGGCGCTCCCCGGACTTGAGCCCGACGGCAAGCTGGTCTGGACCTACAAGGAGGCGATGGTGCCGCCGGCCATGCCGAGATCGCTGCTGGTGATCGGCTCGGGCGCCATCGGCATCGAATTCGCCAGCTTCTATCGCAATATGGGCGCCGAGGTCACGGTGGTCGAGGTGCTCGATCGCATCCTCCCGGTCGAGGACGAGGAGATCT
>DASRKX010000069.1:0-43667 GCA_035648735.1 Allostellaceae bacterium | reverse complement strand
TCGGGATAGGCCTTGGCGTCGATGCCGCCGCGCCCGCCGCGAAAATGCAGGATGCTCGGCGAGGGGATGGTCTGCTTCGGCGTCGCCTTGGCAATCGATTTCAGGAACTTGAAATGATCGACGAAGATCGGGTGCGGCCGGCCGAGCTTGCCGGTCACCGCCAGCGCCGAGGGCGTGCGCTCGATCTCGCCTTCGGCAGTGTGGAACTTGGCCGTCACCTTGCCCGGCACGGAGACGACGTTGGCGAAGGAAGCGAGGAAATCGACGTGCCACAATTTGCGCCGGAATTCGCCGTCGGTTACCGCCTGGAGCCCGATGTCCTCTTGCAGCGTCACCGCCTCGCGGATCGCTTGATCCTCGATCTCCTTCAATCGGTCGGGTGCGATCTCGTTTCGCTTGCGCCGCTCGCGCGCCGCCAGCAGCGTCGCGGGGCGCAGCAGGCTGCCGACGTGATCGGCGCGGAACGGCGGCTTATGTCGGACGCTCATAAGAAAATTCCCGGCGATTGACAGCTGTGCGGCGAGCGGTGATCCTCCCGGCAAGTCCAGGGGAGGAAAAATATCCATGAAAACGATAGCAAAGCTGCGCGGCGTCGTCGCGGTCGGCGTCTTGGCGATGCTGGCGGCGGGCGTACCGGCGTCGGCGCGTGCCGCCGATTACGAGATCAACGTCGTCTTGCCGCTCACCGGCGGCGCCGCCTTCGTCGGCCAGGGCCAGAAGGACACGCTCACGGCGCTGCAGGAACAGGTCAACAAGACCGGCGGCATCCACGGCCAGAAGCTGCTTTTCGTCTTCCACGACGACCAGACCAGCCCGCAGGTCGCGGTCCAGCTCGCCACCGACATCCTCGGCGGCAAGCCCGCCGTCGTCATGGGATCGAGCCTCGTCGGCATGTGCCTCGCCATGGCGCCGCTGGTGAACGACGGCCCGGTGCAATACTGCATGTCGCCCGCGATCCATCCGAAGGCCGCTGGTTACGTCTTCTCGGCCAGCTCGTCGTCGATCGACCAGATCGCGGCGGTGATGCGCTATTACCGCCTTAAGGGCTGGACCAAGCTGGCGACGCTGATGACCACCGATGCCAGCGGCCAGGATGGCGACCGCGCCGTCGATTCCGTTCTCGCTTATCCCGAGAACAAGGGCGTGATGCAGAAGGTCATCGCCGAGCATTTCAATCCGACCGA
Source organism: Allostellaceae bacterium (assembly GCA_035648735.1). GTDB lineage: Bacteria > Pseudomonadota > Alphaproteobacteria > ATCC43930 > CGMCC-115725 > REEB95. The sequence goes on along the minus strand of DASRKX010000069.1, from coordinate 42,483 downwards.
TGTTTCGGTCGCGGCACAGGTGGCGAGCATCAAGGCTTCGGGCGCGCAGGCGATCATCGCCTGGACGACGGGCGCGCCGGCCGCCACCGTGTTCAAGGGCATGGTCCAGGCCGGGCTCGACCTGCCGGTGGCGCCGACCAGCGGCAACCAGACCTTCGCCGCGATGGGCCAATGGGAAAGCTTCCTGCCGAAGCAGCTCGTGCTCGCCTCGGCGCTCTATCCGCCGCATGCGGGCGTGCTCAAGCTCGATCCGCGGATCGAGAAGGCGCAGGCCGACATGGAGGCGATCCTCAAGGAGCACAACCTCAAGGCCGACAACCAGGTGGCGACGTCGTGGGACGCGGGGCTCATCGTGGTCTCGGGCTTGCGCAAGCTCGGCGCCAAGGCGACGGCGGCGCAGCTGCGCGACTACATCGCCAATCTAAGCGACTTCGCCGGCGTCGACGGCATCTACGACTTCAAGAAATATCCCGAGCGCGGCCTCGGCCCCGACGGCTCGACCGTCACCACTTATGACGCGGCGACCAAGAGCTGGAAGTGGCTCTCCAAGCCGGGCGGCGAGCCGCTGAAGTAGGAAAGCGAACGCGTTGGTGGGGAGGCTAGACGCCTCCCCACACCTCGCGCGCCACCTCGACGATCAGCTTCAGTTTCTTCACCTCGTCCTCGACCGTCACCTCGTTGCCTTCGACGGTGGAGGAGAAGCCGCATTGCGGGCCCAGCGCCAATTGTTCCAGCGGCACGAACTTGGCCGCCTCGTCGATGCGGCGCTTCAGCTCGTCCTTGCTTTCGAGCCTCGAGAGCTTGGTGGTGACCAGGCCCAGGATGACGATCTTGTCCTTGGGCACGAAGCGCAGCGGCTCGAAGCCGCCGGAGCGCTCGTCGTCCCACTCCATGAAATAGCCGCTGATCGCCATCTCGTTGAACAGCGTCTCGGCGACCGGCTCGTAGCCGCCCTCGGCGACCCAGGCGCTTTTGAAATTGCCGCGGCAGACATGCATGCACACTGTCATGTCCTTCGGCTTGCCCGCGATCGATCCGTTGATGAGCCTGGCATAGGTGTGCGGCAGCTGGTTCGGATCCTCGCCGATACCCTTCACCTGCTCGCGCAGCTTCGGGTCGCACAGATAGGCGAAATTGACCTCGTCGATCTGCAGGTATTTGCAGCCCGCTTCGCCCAGCCCCTTGACCTCCTCGCTATAGACCCGCGCGAGATCGGCATAGAACTCGGCCATGTCGGGATAGGCCTGCTGGTCGATCGCCTTGCGCCCGCCGCGAAAATGCATCGTGCTCGGCGACGGGATGGTGATCTTGGGTATCACCTTGGCCACCGACTTCAGGAATTTGAAATGGTCGATGAAGATCGGCGCCGGCCGCGCGAGCTTGCCGGAAACCCGGATGCCCGGCGGCGCGAATTCGATATCGCCCTTATGGGTGTGGAATTTGACGCCGACCGAGGGCGGGATGATCGTGACATTCTTGAATTTCTCGAGGAAGTCGAGATGCCAATAGGCGCGGCGGAATTCGCCGTCGGTCGCCGCCTTGAGCCCGAGATCCTCCTGCAGCTTGACGACCTCGCGGATTGATTCGTCCTCGATCGCCGTCAACTGCGCCGGCGTGATTTCGTTCTTCTTTCGCTTCTCGCGCGCGTCGAGCAGCTTCTTGGGTCGCAGCAGGCTGCCGACATGATCGGCGCGGAACGGCGGCGTATTTCGCCCGGCCATCGCATTCACTCCCTGTGGTTCTGGCTCGACGTTTTCTGGCGCGGCCGAGGGTGTCCCAGGCCCACTGATGCCGTCAAGCGGTGGGCAGCATTGTGGGCGATTCGCCTGGATATTCCCGCCGCCAACCCATAAGTTTTCGCCGGCTTTCGTGGAGCGTTCGCCATGCCCTTCATCCGCGCCGGCAAGGTCGTCACGCATTATTATTGGCAAGGCGCCGAGGATGCCCCGATCCTCCTGATGGGCAATTCGCTCGGCACCAATTTTCACATGTGGGACGCCCAGGTGCCGGCGCTGGCCCAGCGCTTCCGCGTGCTGCGCTACGACATGCGCGGCCACGGGTTGAGCGAGGCGCCGTCCGGCATCGACGCCTACCGAATCGAGGATTTGGCGGACGACGCGCTGGCGCTGCTCGACGCGCTCAAGGTCGACCGCTTCCACTATTGCGGGCTGTCGATCGGCGGCATGGTCGGCCAGAGGCTCGGCGCCAAGGCGGCCGCCCGAATCCGCTCGCTGGCGCTGTGCAACACCGCGATGCGCATGGCGACGCCGCAGATCTATCGCGACCGCGCCGATTTCGTCCGCGAGAACGGTCTCGAGCCCATCGTCGATACGGTGCTGCAGCGCTGGTTCAACGACGGCTTCCTCAAGGCCAATCCGGCCATCGCCATCGGCATGCGCAACATGGTCACGCGCAATTCGGTTGCGGGCTATGCCGGTTGCTGCCTCGCCTTGGCCGAGATGGACCTTGAGGCCGACCTCGCCCGCATCGCCTGCCCGACGCTCGTGCTGGTCGGCGGCAAGGACCAGGCGACGCCGCCGGAGGCCGGGCGCAAGATCGCCGCCGCGATCAAGGGCGCCAAGCTGGTCGAGATTCCGGGCGCCGCCCATATCTCGACGGTGGAGGAGCCGGCGGCGGTGACCGCGGCGCTCATGGAATTCTTCGCCGCCTGAGATCGGGCGCGATAAGATCGAGCGCATTAAGGACGGGCTCAGGGGCATAAGCCCAAGGCACAGGGAGACGGCGATGGACGACGATAAGCTCTTCGCGCGCGGGCTGGAGGTGCGCAAGAAGGTGCTGGGCGAGGCCCATGTCGAGCGCTCGCTGAGCCGCGCCAACGACTTCACCCGCGATTTCCAGACTTTCATCACCCAATATGCCTGGGGCGGCGCCTGGGCGCGGCCGGGCCTCGACCGCAAGACGCGCAGCATGCTGACCATCGCCGTGCTGACCGCGCTCGGCCGCGAGGAGGAGCTGAAGCTCCATCTGCGCGCGACGCGCAACACCGGCGTCACGCCGGACGAGGTAAAGGAATTGCTGATCCACACCGCGATCTATGCGGGCGTGCCGGCGTCCAATTCCGCGTTCCGCATCGCCAACGAGGAATTCGAGGCCATGGAGAAAGAGAAAAAGGGATGAGCGACATCACCGAATACAACGCCGAGCGTCCCGGCGGCCAGCCCGCCAACGATTGGCCCGCCTATGCCAGCACGGCGAAGCGCCACCCGGCGCGGCGTCCCGTCGCTATGCGCCAGACCCTGACCGAGGTGACCGGACCGACCTTTACCGGCAACTGGACCGGTCCCGAGCTCGCCGATCTCACCAAGCAGCATCCGGGCGAGCCGATCGGCGAGCGCATGATCCTGACCGGCCGCATCCTCGACGAGGACGGCCGGCCGCAGCCGAAGACGTTGGTCGAGATCTGGCAGGCCAATGCCGCCGGCCGCTACATCCATCCGAGCGACACCCATCCGGCGCCGCTCGATCCCAATTTCACCGGGCGCGGCCACGTCGTGACCAACGACAAGGGCGAATTCCGCTTTCTCACGATCAAGCCCGGCGCCTATCCGTGGCGCAATACCTACAACGCATGGCGCGCCCAGCACGTCCATTTCTCGGTCTTCGGTCCGGCTTTCGCGACGCGCATCGTCACCCAGATGTATTTTCCCGGCGATCCGCTGCTCGATCTCGATCCGATCTATAACGCCGTGCCCGACGCGGCGGCGCGCCGGCGGATGATCTCGGGCTACGATCCGAACCTCAGCGAAGCCGAATGGGCACTGGGCTATCGCTTCGATATCGTGTTGCGCGGCCGCCACGCCACGCCGGCGGGGATGTGACGATGAAATTGATCCCGACCGCGACGCAAACCGCGGGGCCGTTCTTCCATTTCGGCCTGGCGCGGCCGGAATGGGCCGATCTGACCAATGGCGGCAAGGCGCAGGGCGAGAAGATCACGCTCGAGGGTCTGGTCACCGACGGCGACGGCGCGCCGGTGCCGGACGCGATCGTCGAAATCTGGCAGGCGAATGCCGCCGGCCGCTACGCGCATCCGGAGGACAAGCAGGACAAGCCGCTCGATCCGAATTTTCGCGGCTTCGGTCGTGCCTTCACCGACCAGCAGGGCCTCTACCGCTTCACCACGGTGAAGCCGGGGGCCGTGCCGGGCCGCGGCAACGCGCTGCAGGCGCCGCATATCGCCGTGTCGCTGGCTGCGCGCGGGTTGCTGCACCACCTCTTCACCCGGGTTTATTTCCCCGGTGAGGCGCTCAACAAGACCGACCCGGTGCTCGGCGCGATCGACGATCCGGCGGCGCAGAAGACGCTCGTTGCCGCCGCCAAGGACAAGACCAACGGCGCCGCGGTGTTTCGCTTCGATATCGTTTTGCAAGGCAAGAACGAGACGGTCTTTCTCGATTTCTGATTCGTCCGTTCTCGCCACGGGGGGCAGGAGGCGCATGACGGTCAATCCGGCGGATTCGGCGATCTTCGGCCCGCTTTTCGGCAGCGCGTCGATGCGCGCGCTGTTCTCGGACGAATGCCGCCTGCAGGCCATGCTCGACGTCGAGGCGGCCCTGGCGCGGGTCCAGGCGAGGCTGGGGATCATTCCCAAGACGGCGGCCGCCGCCATCACCAAGGCGGCGCGCGCCGACACCATGCCGATCGACGAGATCGCGCGCGGCACGGCGCTGGCCGGCGTGCCGGTGGCGGCGCTGGCGAAAGCGCTGGGCCGCGAAGCGGGCGCCGAGGGCGCGGCCTATGTCCATTGGGGTGCGACGACGCAGGACATCGTCGACACCGCCCTCGTCCTGCAACTGCGCGCCGGTCTTGCCTTGATCGAGCGCGACCTGACCGCGATCGGCAACGCCCTGGCGGCGCAGGCGCGCAAGCATCGCGGTCAGGTCATGGCCGGGCGCACCTACCTGCAACAGGCGCTGCCGGTGACCTTCGGCTACAAATGCGCAATCTGGCTGGCGCCGCTGGCGGCGCATCGGACGCGCCTTGCGGCCCTCAAGCAGCGGCTGCTGGTGGTGCAGTTCGGCGGCGCGGTCGGGACGCTCGCCTCGTTGAAGGATCGGGGCCGCGCCGTGACCGAGGGTTTGGCGCGCGAGCTCGGCCTCGGCGTGGCGGCAGCACCCTGGCAGGCCAATCGCGAAACCATGGCGGAAGCGGCGGCAGTCCTTGGCCTGCTTTGCGGCAGCCTCGCCAAATTCGCCACCGATATCGTGCTGCTGTCGCAAACCGAAATTGCCGAAGTGTTCGAGCCCCAAGCCGAGGGCCGTGGCGGCTCGAGCACCCTGCCGCAGAAGCAGAACCCGATATCCTCCGCCTATGTGCTCGCCTGCGCGCGCGGCGTGCAGGCGCTGGTGCCGCTCATGTTCAACGCCATCGCCGGCGACCACGAGCGCTCGACCGGGGCGTGGCAGAGCGAGCCGCTGGCGCTGCCGCAGATCTTTGTCCTGACGTCGGGCGCGTTGCAGCATGCGCTCGCCGTGGCCAAGGGCATGACGATCGACGCCGCGCGCATGCGGCGGAACCTCGATGCGGCGCACGGCCTCATCATGTCCGAGGCGGTGATGATGGAGCTCGCGGCCAAGGCCGGCCGGGGCGCGGCGAAGGAGTTGGTGGAAAAGGCGGTGCGCAAGGCGCTCGCCGGCAAGCACTCCTTCCGCGAGACCCTGGAGGAGGACAAGGCCGTCCGGGCGCAGCTCGACAAGCGCCTGATCGCGCGCCTTACCGACCCGGCGCATTACCTGGGCGAGGCCCAGCAGGTGGTCGACCGGGTCGTCGGGGCGTGGCGCTCCGCCAAGCCGGCCCGCGCCACGCAATCCCGAAAATCCAGGCACAAATGAAAGGACGGCCCCCGTGAGGGGCCGTCCAATCAGGATCGCAGAAGAGAGAGACCGGAAGAAATCCGGATTAGCTCAGCTTGCGCTTGATCCAAGCCGCGGCACCCGGAATGGCGATGCCGAGAAGGGCGAGGGACGACGGCTCCGGAACGGAATTGCCGCCGCAATTGCTGGTGCAGCCACCGCCGCCACCACCCCACGCGAAAGCAGGCGCGGAGGCGAGAGCGAGGACGAGGCCGAGGGCGGAAACGCGAACGATATGGCGGATGGACATGGTTGGCTCCTTTGCTGACCGCTTCAGATGCGGTGACAGAGAAGTACCCGATTTATAGAAATAGACAAGTGTTATCGTCTAAAATGCAAGTAAAACTTAAGCATAAATCAAGTATAAATCAATAAAACTTTATAGAAATTTTATCGATCATTTATAAAGCATGTCAAATACCGCAGAATACCGTGGTTTTTGACTTGTCCGATCGATCGACTATACTTACCAGGAATTAGGCTTAGCGCAAATAAACCAAAGGGAGATGTCGAATGGCGGCTTACTGGGTAGCGCGCGCGCGGGTCACCGATCCGATCGAATACAAAAAATATACGGATCGGGTGCCGGCGATCCTCGCCAAGTACGGCGGCAAGGTGCTGGCACGGGGCGGGCGCTACCAGATCATGGAGGGCCCGGACAAATTCCACCGCTTCATCGTCATCGAATTTCCGACACTCGAGGACGGTGTGCGCTGCTTCAAATCCAAGGAATACGACGCGGCGGCGGCGTTCCGGCGTCGCGGCGCCGGCGAGGTCGAGAACGTCATCGTCGAGGGCGGCGAAGCGACGAAATGAGCAATCTCGATCGCTGGGCCGCGGCGCGGGGGAGGCCGCGGAAAGTCCTGAACCGGGTGCGGCGGCGTTGAGCTTCTACCAGCCGCCGATCGGGAACGAGAACATCAGCAGGATGTTCTCCTCGCCGGGATTTTTCTTCGAAAAGCCGGCATTGGAAATGTGATCGAAGGCGAGGCCGATGCGCGACGCGTCCTTGAAACGGTAGTCGAAGCGCACGCCCGTCTTGAACTCGAAGGCTTCGCCCAGATCCTTGCCCTTGCCCTTGTGGTAATAGCCGAATGCGGCGTTGGGCACGATCACGAAACGGTTGCCGACATGCAGGTCGAAATTGAGCCCGGCATAGGCATAGGCGGCTTTCTTGGTGGTCCCGAAGACGCCGATCATCGGCTTTATGAAATAAAGGCCGTGCGCGAAATCGTATTCGGCGCGCGCTTCCGGTGCCTTGTTGTTGTGGAGGAAGTCGAACATGCCGCCGCCCACCGACAGCAGGCCCGGATCGTCGGGATGAAGAAATTGCTGCAGCGTTTCGTCGGCACGGGCCGCGCCCGGCGCCAGGGCCAGAATTTCCGCCAGCAGCAAAGCCGCGGCGACCCCGCGACACTTCAGAAACCAACCCCCCAAGACGACCCCCAACGCGTTATTGCCGTCATCTTAAGGCTAAACCCCGCTATGGCAAGCACCAGGCAATCCCAACGGCCGGCAGGCTCAGCCGCGGCGCTTGAGGCGTTCGGTCGCCGCTACCAGCTCGGCGCGGATGCCCGGCTCCATCGCCGAATGGCCGGCGTCCGGCACCACGACGTATTGCGCCTCCGGCCAGGCGCGGTGCAGCTCGTCGGCGGAGGATATCGGGCAGACCATGTCGTAGCGCCCTTGGACGATCACCGCGGGCAGGCGACGGATGGCGCCGAGATGGCGGACGAGATCGTCCACCGGCCGGATGACGTGATGACGGAAAAAATGCGCCTCGATGCGTGCCAGCCCCAGGGCCATCCGGTCCTCGCCGAAGGCGGCGACCGTGTCCGGGCTCGGCAGCAGCGTCGAGCAGACGCCCTCATAGGTGCTCCAGGCGCGCGCCGCCGGCAGATGCACCGCCTGGTTGGGGTCGGAGAGCCGGCGCAGATATGACGAAAGCAGGTCGCCGCGCTCGCCCTCCGGGAGAAAGCCGCTGAAGGCGCGCCACGCTTCGGGGAAGACGGTGCGCATGCCATTGAGAAACCAGTCGATCTCGCTCTGCCGACAGAGGAAAATGCCGCGCAGCACGAGCGCCAGGCAGTGTTGTGGATGCGCTTCGGCATAGGCAAGGGCCAGGGTCGAGCCCCAGGAGCCGCCGAACACCAGCCAGCGCTCGATGCCGAGATGCTGGCGCAGGCGCTCGATGTCGGCGATCAGATGGGTCAGAGAATTGTTGCGGGTCTCGCCCAGGGGTGTCGAGCGTCCGGCGCCGCGCTGGTCGAAGACGACGATCCGGTAATAGGCCGGATCGAAGAAGCGGCGGTGGGTCGGCGTCGCCCCGGCGCCCGGCCCGCCATGCAGGAACACCGCCGGCAGGCCCTCGGGGTTGCCCGATTGCTCCCAATACAGCGTGTGCAGCCGGTCGACCGGCAGCATGCCGGTGGCATAGGGCTCGAGGGGCGGAAAGAGGTCCTGGCGACCGATTCGCGAATTGTCCGGCATGAGTGCGACAGTCTAATTCGCGCGCCGCCGAAGGCAACAAGGCTCAAGGTCTTTGCCGGTGCCGTCCGCCGGGCAACCTTTCGTTAACCATCTTGCCGCTTACTGCCGGCATGGCCGCTATCGCCTCCCTGACCCTTGCGCGCAGCCGGTTCGGCGTGTCGCTGCCCGTCCTGGTGGCACTCGTCGCTTTTGCCACCGTGCTCGCTTCGGGAGCAACGCTTCTTGGTGACCCTGACACTTTCTGGCACATCGTCGCCGGGCGCTGGATCATCGCCCATCACGCGGTGCCGCGGATCGATATTTTCTCCAACAGCGTTCCCGGGACGCCCTGGGTCGCGCATGAATGGCTGGCCGAGACGGTGTTCGCGCCGCTCTACGACCGCTTCGGCTGGAACGGGCCGGTGCTGGCGACGGCACTCGCTTTTGCGGCATCCCTCGCCATCCTGACGCGTGCGCTGCTGCGCTGGCTCGAGCCGGTCCATGCGCTCGCCTTCATGGCGACGTCCTGGGCCATGGCTCTGCCGCATCTCCTGACCCGGCCGCATGTGCTGGCCCTGCCGATCCTGATCTTCTGGTTCGCCGCGCTGGCCCAGGCGCGCAGCAACGCGCGCGCGCCGTCGCTCTGGCTGGCGCCGCTCATGGCGCTATGGGCCAATCTGCACGGCGGCTATGTCGTCGGCCTGGTCTTTGCCGGGCTCTTCGCCGGCGAGGCGGTGCTGTTGGCGCCCGGCCGCGCCGCCCGGCTCGTTGCGCTGCGCCGCTGGGCGCCCTTTGTCGGGCTGAGCATCCTGGCAGCGCTGGCGACGCCGCATTTCCTCGAAGGACTCTATTTCCCGTTTCAGCTGATACGCATGAAATTCGCGCTTTCGGTGCTGGTCGAATGGCAGAGCCCGAACTTCCAGACGATCCAGCCGCTGGAGATCTGGCTGATGCTGGCGTTGGCGCTGACGTTCGGCTTCGGCGTGCGGTTGCCGCCGACGCGGATCGCCATGCTCCTGCTCCTGCTCCATATGAGCCTGGCGCATCAACGCCACGCCGAGCTGCTGGGCCTGGTGGCGCCACTGCTGGTGGCCGAACCGATCGCCGAATTGCTGCGCCGCCGCCGTGCCGTCGCCGCCTCGGCGCTCGACGAGACCTTTGCCGCGCTCGCCGGGCGCGCCGGCGTCTTCGGCTGCGTCGGTGTGGGACTCTTTGCCGCGGCGCTCGGCCTCGTCTTCCTCGCGCATCCGCTGCTGCGCAAACCCGACGGCTATGCGCCGGCCGCGGCGCTGGACGCCGCGAAGGCCGCGCATCTCCGCGGTCCGGTGTTCAACGATTACGATTTCGGCGGCTATCTCATCTTCAGCGGCGTGGCGCCGTTCATCGATGGACGCGCCGACATGTATGGCGATGCCTTCATCAAGCGCTATGTCGAAGCGACGCGCGGCATCAACGACGATCTGCCGAAACTGCTCGACGACTACCACATCGCCTGGACGCTGCTGGGGGCCAATACCACCGCCGCTACACTGATGGCGCATCGGCCCGGCTGGTCGCGGCTTTACGCCGACGACACCGCCATCATCGACGTTCGCGATTCAGCCGCGCCCTGAGGATTTTCCGGTCAACTCGGCCTTGAGCTTGGCCGTGCCGGCGACCAGCGCCTTGAGCTTGGCGCGCGTCAGGGCGCGATCGAGCGGTGCCATGCCGCAATTGGTGCAGGGCTGCAGCTTTTCCGGCGGGACGAACTTCATTGCCTGGCGCAGCGTCGCCGCGACCTCGTCCGGCGTCTCTACCTTGTCGTTGGCGACGTCGATGGCACCGACCAGCACGTCCTTGCCCTTGAGCAAGGCCAGGAGCTCGAGCGGCACGCGGGAATTGGCGCATTCGAGCGAGACTTGGTCGATCTTGCTGCGGGCGAGCGCCGGGAAGATCTGCTCGTATTGCCGCCATTCGCCGCCCAGGCTCTCCTTCCAGTCGATATTGGCCTTGATGCCGTAGCCGTAGCAGATATGGACCACGGTGGCGGCCTTGAGTCCCTGGGCGGCGCGCTCGAGTGCCGCGACGCCCCATTCGGAAACCTCCCTCATGTAAACGTTGAAGGCGGGCTCGTCGAACTGGATGACGTCGCAGCCTAAGGCCTCGAGCTCGCGCGCCTCTTCGTTGAGAAGTTCCGCGAAACGCATCGCCATCTTGACGCGGTCGCCGTAATGCTCGTCGGCGACGGTGTCGATGATGGTCATCGGGCCGGGCAGGGTGAATTTGAGCTTGTGTTTTGTATGGGCGCGGGCGATCGCCGCCTCGGTCCGGTGCACGCTCTTCTTGCGCTTCAATTCGCCGGTCACGGTCGGCACCTCGGCGACGTAGCGGTTGTCGCGAATGCCCATCTTGACGCGCTTGCCGAAATCGATGCCGGCGATCTCGGCCAGAAATCCATGCACGAAATGCTGCCGCGCCATCTCGCCGTCGGTGACGATGCCGATGCCGATGTCCTCTTGCTCCTTGAGCGCCAGCACCGTCGCATCGCGCTTGGCCGCGTCGAGCGCGGCGCCCTCCGGCACCCAGGGCGCCCACAGCATATTCGGCTTGGCGAGCCAGGCTGGTTTCGGCAGGCTGCCGGCAATCGTTGTTTCGAGCATGTTCTGGTTTCCTCCCGGAAGAAAGTTTCTAGACCCGCGCGATGAAACGCGCCATCGCTTCGAGTACGGCCCGCTCCTGATCGCGGTGGGGCGAATGCCGGCTGTTGGGCAGCACCAGGCGTTCGAAGGAGCTTTTGACCTGGTTGCCCACCGCGTCGAGTTGGGCGAGCGTGCCGTACTCGTCGTCTCGGCCCTGTAGCGCCAGAATCGGGCAGGCGATGCCGGCTAGATATTCCTCGATGTTCCAGCCGCGGAATTCGGGCGACAGCCAGACATCGTTCCAGCCGCGGAAGGTGTCCTCGACATCGTCGTGATAGCGCGCCAGCCGCCGCTTCAATTCGCCGCCATCGTAAGCGATTTTGGCGTCGCGGATACCCTTGATGGAAATATCCTCGACGAAGACGTGCGGCGCCTCGACGATCAGCGCGCGCACCGGCCATTTGCCCGCACCGGCATGGATCAGCGCGATCGAGGCGCCGTCGCTGTGCCCGACCAGGATCGGATTGTTGAGCCCGAGCGCCTGGCGCAGCGCCGGCAGATCCTCGAGCGCTTCGCGATGCATGTAGTCGAGCTTGCGCGGCGCGGCGAGCGGCGCCGAGCCGCCATAGCCCCAGCGCGAATAGACCAAGGTGCGGCACCCGGTGGCGGCGGCGAGCTTGGCCGGAAAGTCGCGCCATAAGGCGATCGAGCCCAGCCCCTCATGCAGGAGGAGAAGCGGGGCGGTGCCCGGCCGGGTCGCCGGCAAGTCTTGATATTCGATGCGATGGCCGGAAAGCATGACGAAAGGCATCGACGATCCTTCAAACGCCGAGATGCCGATGCAGCAATTCGGGTGCGGCTTTGAGATCGGCCGGCGCGCCGTCGAAGACGGCCCGGCCCTTGACCAGCACGACCGCGCGGTCCGCCAAGGCACTCACGGCGGCAAAATTCCGGTCGACGATGATGCAGGCGATGCCTTCCCCGCGAAGCGTGCGGAGGGTCGCCCAGATCTCGCGCGCCACCAGCGGCGCCAGGCCCTCGGTCGCCTCGTCGAGAATGACCAGCTCCGGATTGGCCATCAGCGCACGGCCGATGGTCAGCATCTGCTGCTCGCCGCCCGAGAGTCGCGCGCCGCCATGGTCGAGACGTTGTCCGAGGCGGGGAAAAGTGTCGAGGACGCGCTCGATATTCCACGCCGCACGGCCGTCGCGCCCACGCCGCGCGCCGAGCTGCAAATGCTCGCGCACCGACAGCCGCGGGAAGATGCCGCGGCCCTCGGGCACGAAGGAAATTCCCGCGCGCGCGACGCGGTTCGGCGCCGCGCCGGTCATGTCGCGGCCATGCACGCGAATCTCGCCCCGGCGCGGCGGCGTCAATCCCAGGAGCGAGCGCAGCAGCGTCGTCTTGCCCATGCCGTTGCGCCCGAGCAGGCCCACGGTCTCGCCCGGCCGAACGGCGAAATCGACGCCGTGCAGGACGTGGCTGGCGCCGTAGAAGGTATGGATGCCCCTGGCCTCGAGCAGCGCGTTCATGCGGCGCCCTCGTCGCTGCCGAGATAGGCCGCTTGCACCGCCGCATTGGCGCGGATCGCGGCCGGCGTGTCGCTCGCCAGCACCTTGCCGTCGACCATGACGGTCAGCCGGTCGGCGATGCTGAACACGACGTCCATATCGTGCTCGACCAGCAGCACCGCATGATCTTGCGCCAGCGCCTTCACCAGCGCCGCCATCCGGGTGGATTCCTCGGCGCCCATGCCGGCGAGCGGCTCGTCGAGCAGCAGGACGCGCGGATTCGTGGCGAGCGTCATGGCGATCTCGAGCTGCCGCCGCTCGCCATGCGACAGGGCTGCCGCGATGCGTGCGGGCTGCTCCAGGCGCACCTGCGCCAGCGCGCGTTCGGCGCGCGCGTCGAGCTGCCGGGCGCGCCGCGCCGGGCAGAGCAGGCGCCAGCCGTGCCGTGTCGCGGCCTGCGCCGCCAGCCGGCAATTCTCCAAGGCGGAAAAGCGCTCGAAGATATTGACGCGTTGATAGCTGCGCGCGATGCCGAGTCGGGCGATGCGCTCGGGCGGCAAGCCGGCGATCTCGCGCCCGTCGAAGGCGATGCTGCCGGCACTCGGCGGCAGATCGCCCGACAGCAGGTTGATCAGCGTCGTCTTGCCGGCACCGTTCGGGCCGATCACGGCGTGGATCGACCCCGGCACGAGATCGAGCGAGACGCCGTCGACCGCTTTGAGGCCGCCGAAATGCCGGGCGAGGTCGCGCGCCCGCAACACCGCCTCAGCCATCTTCGGCCTCCCGGCGGCGCAGTAACCCGCCGATCCCCTGCGGCAACAGCAGCACGGCCAGGATGATGAAAATACCCATCGGCAGCAGCCAATGCCGTGTCGCATCGCTGAGCGAATCCTGCAGCAGCACCAGCGCAAACGCGCCGAGCACCGGCCCATAGAGCGTGCCCATGCCGCCGAGGATCACCATCATCAGCACCACGCCCGACAGCCGCCAGCCGAAGAAATCCGGGGTAACGAAGCCGTATTGCGCGGCGTCGAGATATCCCGCCAATCCGGCGAGCGATCCTGCGACGACGAAGGCGGCAAGCTTGTAGCCGAAGGTGGCGAAGCCGAGCGCCCGCATGCGCGGCTCGTTGCCGCGGATGCCCCGCAGCGCATGACCGAAGAGCGACCCGGCGAGCAGCCGCAGCACCAGGTAGGTCGCCGCGAGGGCGAGCAGCACCAGGTAATAAAAGCTCGCGGCGTTCTCCAGCGAGAACGGCGTCCAGCCGAAGAGCGCGGCATCGGGCTTCACATAGATGTAGACGCCGTCGGAGCCGCCGAGCCATTTGGCGCCGGTGACGTAGTAGAAGAACATCTGCGCGAAAGCGAGCGTCACCATGATGAAATAGACGCCGGAGGAGCGCAGCACCAAAAGCCCGATGACCAGCGCCGCGACCGCCGAAGCGGCCATCGCCAAAGGCAGCGAGAGATAGAGGCTCGTCGCGGCGTATTTGGGCGAGGCCAGCCACAGCGCGTAGGCGCCGACGCCGTAGAACGCCGCATGGCCGAAGCTCACCAGCCCGGTGAAGCCCACCAGCAGATCGAGGCTCATGGCAAAGATCGCCATGATCATGATCTTGGCGAAAAGCTGAAGATAGAATTTGCCGGCGAGCAGCGGGAAAATCGCGAGCAGGATCAGCCCGCCGATCATCAACATGCGTTCGAGATTCGAATTCGCGTTCATGCCGCGCGGCTGCCGAACAATCCGGCCGGGCGCCACACCAGCACCGCCGCCATCAGCACGTAGACCGTCATGCCGGCGAGCTGCGGCACCAGCACCTGGCCGAAGGTATCGGCGAGGCCGATGAGCAGCGAGCCGAGGAACGCACCCTTGATCGAGCCGATGCCGCCGATGACCACGACGACAAAGGAAATGATAAGGATCTGGTTGCCCATGCCCGGAAAGACCGAGGCAACGGGTGCGGCGATCATGCCGGCGAAGGCGGCGAGCGCCACGCCGAGCGCGAACACCGCGCGATAGACCCAGGCGATGTCGATGCCGAGGGATTGCACCATCTCGCGGTTGGTGGCGCCCGCGCGGATCGCCATGCCGAGCCGGGTCTTGGCGATCAGCAGCCACATCGCACCGGCAACCAGCAGGCAGACCGCCGACATGGCAAGGCGATAGGCCGGGTAGCTGAGATTGGCGGTGAGCGGGATCGAGAAATCGAGGAAGCGCGGGATGGCGACGCCATGCACGTCGTCGCCGAACACCAGGCTGCGGGATTCCTCGAACACCAGGATCAGCCCGTAAGTCAGCAGCACCTGATAAAGGTGGTCGCGCCGGTAGAGATGCCGGAACAGCAGGAACTCCAGCGCCAGTCCGATGGCAAGTGCCAACGGTATGGCGAGCATGATGGCAACGAGGAGGTTGCCGGTGGCGGCTGCCAGCGCGAAGGCAAGATAGGCGCCGAGCATGTAGAAGCTGCCATGCGCCAAATTGATGATTCCCATGATGCCGAAGACGAGCGTCAAGCCGCTCGCCACCAGGAAGAGGAGCAGCCCTTCCTGGACGCCGTTCAGAATCTGGATGAGGAAGAAGGTGAAGCTGTCGGCCATGGACCGTCAGCTATACCCGAAAAACGCCGATCGGCGGAGGCCGCACCCTTGAAGGGGTGCGGCCGCGCCAAATCAGCCCATCTTGCAGCCGGTGGCGGGGTCGGCGAGGGCCTTGATCGCGATCGAGACATAGCGGTTTTCGAGGCCCTGGACCTTGCGCAGGTAAAAATCCTGCACCGGGTTATGCGCCTTCGAGAGCGTGAACTTGCCGCGCGGGCTGTCGAACGCCGTTTTCTCCATCGCGCCGACAAGAGCCTGGCGCGCCTTGACGTCGCCCTTGACCGCCCCCAGGCCCGAAAGCAGCAGCGTGCCGGTGTCGTAGCCCTGAACGGCGTAGACGTCGGCGTCGCGGCTCGTCGCTTTCTTGAAGGCGGCGCGGAATGCCAGATTCTTGGGAAAGGTCAGCCCGTCGGCATAATGCAGCGTCGTTTCCATGCCTTGGGCAGCATCGCCCTGGCCTTCAAGCGTGCCGTCGGTGAGGAAGCCCGGACCGACCAGCGGGATCGACGCTTTGAGGCCTGCCGCGGCGTAATCCTTGACGAATTTTACAGCGCCGCCGCCGGCGAAGAACGCGTAGACGACATCCGGCTTCACCGAGGCGATCTCGGTCAGCAGCGGCTGGAATTCGACGCCGGGGAAGGGCAGGAACAACTCCTTCTCGGTCTTGCCGCCGCCCTTGGTGAAAGATTCAGTGAAGGCGTCGGTCGATTCCTTGCCCGCCGCGTAATCCCACGAGATCACCACCGCGCGCTTCTTGCCTTGATCGGCCGCCACCTTGCCCATGGCGTAGGCGGGCTGCCAGTTCGAGAACGAGGTGCGGAAGATATTCGGCGCGCAAAGCTCGCGCGTCGCCGCCGAGACCCCGCCGTTCGGGATGATGAGCATGGTGTCGGTGTCGCGCGCCACCTTGACCATCGCCATGACCACACCCGAATGCACGGTGCCGATGAGGAAATCCACCTTGTCGCGCGACACCAGCTTGTTGGCGTTCTCGGAGCCCTTGGCCGGCTCGGATTCGTCGTCGAGCGTGACGTATTCGATGTCGCGCCCGCCGAGCTTGCCGCCTTTCTCGCTGATCGCCAGGCGCAGCGCGTCGTCGATATTCTTGCCGAGCGCCGCATAGGTGCCGGTGTAGGGCAGCATCAGGCCGAGCTTCACCTTGGCCTGCTGGCCGATGGCGAAGCGCACCGGCACGAAGCTGGCCGCCGCCACCGCGCCCGCCGTCGCCGCCATGCTCTTGAGCACGCGCCGGCGAGACTCCTTGTTGTTCACGATCGTCATCGAATCCTCCTGTTGCCGATTTTGTTTAAGCGGCGCCGCGTTGGCGCAGCTTGAAGCGCTGAATCTTTCCCGTCGCGGTCTTGGGCAGCTCGCCGACGAAGTCGATCCAGCGCGGATATTTGAAAGGCGCGAGCCGTGTCTTGACGTGGTCCTTGAGCGCTTCGGCCAGGCCGGGGGCGGCGTTCCGGCCGGGCTTGAGGACGATGAAGGCCTTGGGCTTGATCAATTGCTGCTCGTCGGCGTGTCCGATCACCGCCGCCTCGAGCACCGACTCATGCGTCATCAGCGCGGCTTCGACCTCGAAGGGGGAGACATAAATGCCGCCCACCTTCAGCATGTCGTCGGTGCGGCCGCAATAGGTGTAATAGCCGTCGGTGTCGCGGCGGTATTTGTCGCCGCTGCGCGTCCAAGGACCAAGGAAGGTGTCGCGGCTTTTTTCGCGGTTGTTCCAATAGAAAGCCGCGCTGGTCGGGCCGGCGACCTGAAGCTCGCCGATCTCGCCATCCGCGGCCGGCTTGCCGGCCTCGTCGATGAGGCGGATGTCGTAGCCCGGAACCGCGACGCCCGTTGTCCCATAACGCACTTCGCCCGGCCGATTTGACAGAAAGATGTGCAGCATCTCGGTCGAGCCGAGCCCGTCCAGGATTTCGCTGCCGAAATGGCTGGTCCAGCGCTTGCCGATATCCTCGGGCAGCGCCTCGCCGGCGGAGGCGCAGCGCCGCAGCGCGATCTCGTCGCGCTTGGGCAACGCCTCGCTGGCGAGCAGCGCCGCGTAGAGCGTCGGCACGCCGTAGAAGATGGTCGGCCTTTTGTCCTTAAGAATGCGCGCCACCGCGGCGGGCGTCGGGCGCTCGGCAAGGAGGAGGCTCGTCGCGCCCACGGCCAGCGGAAAGGTCAACGCATTGCCGAGCCCATAGGCGAAGAACAGCTTGGCCGCGGAATAGACCACGTCGTCCTCGCGGATGCCGAGCACCGGCTTGGCGTAGAGCTCGGCGGTCAGCATCAGGTGCGAATGCAGATGCACCGCCCCCTTGGGCGCGCCGGTCGAACCCGAGGAATAAAGCCAGAAGCAGATATCGTCGCAATTTGTCGCCGCCGCCTTCGCCTTCGGTTCCGCCGCGTCGAGCAGCGGCGTGAAGCCGAGCCGCCCGCTCGGCACCGCGCTGCCCGCCACGATCACGTGGCGCAGCGCCGGCTGCTGGGACAGCACGGGGGCCAGGCGATCGTAGAGCGCATCCGACACGATCAGCGCGCGCGCCCGGCTGTCGCGCAGCATGAAATCGTAATCCGTCGCGGTGAGCAGCGTGTTGACCGGCACCGGCACGATGCCGGCCTTGATCGCGCCCAGCAATGCCACCGGGAAGTCGATTGTATCGAGCATGCAGAGCAGGATTCGGCTCTCGGGCTCGATGCCGAGGGCGCGTAGCGCATTGGCGGCGCGGTCGACCCGCTCGGCGAGCTGGGCGTAGGTCAGCGTCGCGCGGTCGTCGATGAAGGCTGCCTTCGCGCCGCGCCCGGCCTTGCGATGCCGGTCGACGAGGTCGGCAGCGGCGTTGTAATCGCGCGGGATCGAAATCCGCGGTCCGTCCGCGGCCGAGCCGTCGGCGGCCATATCGTCCTCCCCGCGGCGCTGGTCGAGCTTGCTGCCGGCTTTGCGGCTTGTTTCAGCGCCTTAAGCCAGATGTTTGGCGACCCGGGCACGGTCGTCAAGCGCTAAGCCGCCGCGGGCGTTCAACTTCCCGGGGCCAAGAGCGCCGCCGATCGCGGTTTGAGCCGGATGGCGGCCTTCTCGACGAGGTGCCAGGAGAGGAAGGCCAGCGCCGCGCTCGCCGGCAGCGACCAGACGAAAACCTGCCACCACGGCGCGGCACCGCCATGGAGCCAGGTCACGGTCTGCTCCACCGGCCAGCCATAGATATAGAGGCCGTAGGACAGATCGCCGAAACGCGCCGCCGGAATGACCGGCAGCGCCGGGCTGAGTGCCGCATAGATCACCAAATAGGCGCCGAAGATCGGAAACAGCAAAATGAAGCCGCCGAGCCAAGCGGTCAGCGCCAGCCCGACGAAGGCCAGCGCCGCGACAGCCGGATGAAAAATCGGCATGTCCCGCAGACGATAAAGCGCCATGCCGGCGGCGAAGAACGGCAGCAGCCAGCCCGCCGCCGGCAGCAGCCCATCGACCGAAGCGGTGTCGAACCACAGGCAGGTCATGCCGCCGGCCAGCAGCAGCATGATCGCCCACAGCCGGATCAGCCGCAGCATTCCGAGCACGGCCACCATCAGGTACATCAGGATCTCGCAGGGCAGCGTCCATAGCGGGCCGTCCACCACCGTACCGGCGTCGATGCCGCTGAAGATTACGCCCGGCAGGCTGTTCTCGTCGGCATCGAGCAGCAGATTGGCGGCGACATAGCGCCAGGGCTGTGCATCGGCGAAATAGGCGCTCGCGGGCAGCGTCGACACCACCGGTCCCAGCACGAAGGCCGAGAGCAGCAGGCAGACAATCAGTCCCGGATAGATCCGCAGCGCGCGTTTGGCGAAATAGCGCTTCGCCGACGCCGTCGTCTCCCAGCTCATGCTGACGAGGAAGCCGCTGATGACGAAGAAAATGAAGACGCCGACGATGCCGAGAATCGCCTGGCCGCCGGTCAGCCGCATCAGCGGCTCGGTATCCTGGCGGCCCTCGCCGATCAGGAAGGCGTGCGAGAAGATCACCGCAACGGCGGCGATCAGCCGCAGAAGATCAAAATTGTTTCGCCGCCCCACCGCGCCCCCCGGTCCGGCGCTAGAGCAGTGGAATAGCCAGGCGCTGTCAATGTCGCCGCGGCTTACGCCTCAGAGCCAGACGAAGCCGGTCATGAGCATGTCGATGGTCTGGCCGTCGCGCGCCAGCGGCAAGGATAGAGCCTCGCATTGCAGGATCATGCGGTCGGTAAACTCACGCTCGCGGCGCGCGAAGATCGGCTTGCGCTGCATCACCGTGGCGACGAAATGGTCGTGGACCAGCGCGCGGTGCGCCACGTCGGGATTCGCATCGAGGAACTTTCCCGTCATGTCGAAACCGGCGCGGTCGGCGATGTTGCTGGCATGAACGCGAAAGAAGAAGCGGAGGGGATCGCGCATCACCTCGATGAGGCTGAGATTGCCCAGAATGTATCTCATCTCGAGCGGATCGAAATCGGCGCGCGCCGGAAAAGCTCGCACGCCCCGGCGGCTTTCCCAATCGGCGTACAGGGTGAGCAACGCCGGGCATTTCATTTCGGCGAGGTCGTTGTAGCACGAGGGTGTCTGAATCTGCGTCATCGCCACAACTTAGAAGACGGCGCATTTATCGGCGGTTAAGACTTGGCCGAAAATTTTCGGCGCATTTACGACGATTGTCCCTTGCATTAACCACGCGCTCTCGGGAAACATGGGCTGACGCGGGGCCAATAAAAAAAAGATGCGCCGCCCCGTCCCGCTGCGCTGCGTCGCGCGGCGTTCCGGCATCGCCATCCGCCAATCGCCGCCGTTTCAGCAGTGGCGCCCTTTTGCGCGGAGTATGTGATGGCCTGGTCCTTCGAAACGCTTGGCGAAACCACGCTGTTGCTGGCGCGGGACGGCGTGCCCGTCCTGGCGGCCGATCCGTGGCTTTCGGGCCCGACCTGCTTTTCGAGCCGGATGCGCGAGCGGTCGCTGCCGGCGGCCAAGATCGCCGCCGTGGCGCGCGCGCCTTATGTCTTCATCTCGGGCGGCAGGGCCGGCCGCCTGCATCTGCCGTCGCTGAAGCTTTTTTCGCGTGGTTGCGACGTGCTGCTGCCGACGCGCGAAACGACGCTCGAGGACCGGCTGGTCGCCGAGGGCTTCACCACGCGACGGCTGCCCTTCAAGCGCTGGGTTGAACTCGTCTCGGGACTGCGGGTGATGTGTATCGACGGACCGGACGGCGCTGTCCTGGCGATCGACGCCGACGGCACGCTCATCCTCGATAAGGGCGATGCCGCGCTCTGCGGCGAGGAGCGCTTCCTGCGCAAGCTCGCCAAGCAATATGAGCGGATTTATCTGGTGGCGCTCTGCGCCGCCGACGATCCGGGGCTCGACGGCCCGGCGCTGCTGATGACCGGCCGCCGCCCGGCGCGCGACCGGTTGCGCGCCATCCATGCCTTGGCGCGGCTCGGCGAACAGCTCGGCGCCACCGATTGCTGCGCACAGGAGCCGTGCCGCAATGTTCGCGAGGAAGCGGAATGGGCGGATAGCTGGCGCATCGACTGGTCGGAGCTGAAGGCGCAATGGCCGGACGGCGCCATCCGCCTCGTCGCGCCCTATGCAAAGGTCGATCTCTATCGCGGCTTGGTCGCGCTTCAGCGCGCGCCGGCATCCGGCGAGGCATCGCCGATTCCGGCCGATAATTGGGAAGAAGTGCTGACCGCCGCCGAACGCGAACGGCTCGAAAATTTCGCGGCAGCGCTGCGGCCCCGGCCACGCCTCGATTTCATCGCCTTCAATGTCGGCGGCGAGACCGGCAAGGTCTTTCTGCGTGGCCGCGCGCAACGCATCCCGGCGTCGCGGCAGCGCGGCCTCGTCCTCACCGCGCCGCGCCGTTCGCTGATGGCGGCGATCGACAGCGGGCGCTTTCCTGACCTGGTCGGCTCGCATCTGCTGCGCGCCGAGCGGGTCAATATCCCGCGCCATCTGCCGCTGCGCTTCGCTCCAGTCTCTCGGGCGGCATGGCACGATTTCCGCCGCTCGCCGCAGGCCTTCCTGCGCTACCGCTTCGAGGAATGGCGCCGCGCGGTGCTCGTCCCGTTCCTGGGCGAAGCCGCACGCTGGATCGGCCCGCTCGATACCTTGCGCCGCATCCGCTCGCGCGCCGATTCCGCCGGATTCTAGGCGCCGCGCTCGCCGAGCGCCCGGTAGAGCGCGACATAGCGCCAGGCCACTGCGTCGATGGCAAAATCGGCGATCGCCTTGGCGCGAGCTTGCGCGGCCAACCGCGCCGCCCCGGCCGGGTCGCGCTCGAGGCGGCCGAGCAGGTTCCGATATTCCGCCGCGGTGTCGAACAGCAACCCGGTCTGGCCGTCGGCGAGCACGAAATCGGTGACGCCTTCGAGCCGGCGCGCGACGATCGGCAAGCCATGCGCCATCGCCTCGGCCAGCACGTTGGGAAAGCCTTCGAGCCACGACGCGAAGACGAACGCATCCGCCAGCCGGTAGAACGGCGCCGGATCGTCGCGAAAGCCCGGGAAGACCACCCTGTCGGCGAGATCGAGCGCGGCGATGCGCGCCTCGAGTTCGGCCTGGTAATCGGCTTCAAGCGCCGGGCCGAGGATGACCAGAAGGTGTTCGCGCGGGCCGGGCGGCATCGCCGCCAGATTGTCGATCAGGAACAGCACGTCCTTGCGGCGCGAAATGCTGCCGACATAGAGCTGAACGAAAGCGTCGGCGGGAATGCCGTTCGCCGCGCGCAAGCTGGCGCGCGTCTCGGATGTCGGAACCGGCAATGCCACGCCTTGCGGCACGATCACCACGCGGTCGGGTCCCAGAAACGCGGCGCTCTCGTCATAGAGTCGCCGATTCAGCACTACCCACCTTGAGATCAAATGCCGCATCGCCCAGCCGACGAAGCGCCAGAGATTGGGGCGGTAGGTCCGCAGGATATAGGGCGGCGTGTCGTCGAGCGTCGCGGAATAGACCATGGCCGCGCCGAACAACCGCGCGATCACATGCGAGACGAAGAAGCGGTCGATATGCGTGCGCGAATGGATGACCGAATAGCGCCGGATGTTCCGCAGCAGCCAGAAGTAGTAGCGCAGCAGCACCGCGCGCTGCGATTCCCCCTCGGAGCGGCGCAGGTAGATCAGCTGCATGCCGGCCGGCACGATCGTCGAGGAGGTTCCTGGTGCCGGCGTGGTGAAGACCAGCACGTCATGGCTGCCGCCGGCCTCGGCCAGCGGCTGCCACAGCTTTTCGAAATAGATCCCGTCGCCGGCGAAATCCGGCCGGAAACGCGGAAAGAGATGCAGCACCCGCATTCGACTCGAGACCCCCGCCGCTTGACCGGCAGCGAGTATCGACTATCGTCCTTAAAATCAAATGATTTGCGGGAGGCGCCGGTGATCACCTTCGACATGAGCCCGGAGCGCTACCGCCATTGGAAGCTGGCGGTGGACGGAGCCGTGGCGACGCTGGCGCTCGACGTCGCCGAGGATGGCGGGCTGGTGCCCGGCTACAAGCTGAAGCTCAATTCCTACGATCTCGGCGTCGATATCGAGTTGGCGGACGCGCTCAACCGCCTGCGCTTCGAGCATCCGACCGTGCGCGCCGTCGTGCTGACCAGCGCCAAGGAGCGCACCTTCAGCGCCGGCGCCAACATCTACATGCTCGGAACCTCCTCGCACGCCTTCAAGGTCAATTTCTGCAAATTCACCAACGAGACGCGCAACGGCATGGAGGATTCGAGCCGGCACGAAGGGCTGAAATTCCTCGCCGCGATCAACGGCGCCTGCGCCGGCGGCGGCTTCGAGTTGGCGCTGGCCTGCGACGAGATCTTGATGATCGACGATCGGTCCTCGACCGTAAGCCTGCCCGAAGTGCCGCTGCTCGGCGTGCTGCCGGGCACCGGCGGGCTCACCCGACTCCTTGACAAGCGCAAGGTGCGGCGCGACCTCGCCGATGTCTTCTGCACCACCGCCGAAGGCGTGCGCGCCGAGCGTGCGCGCGAATGGCGGCTGGTCGATTCGATCGCCGCGCCGCAAAAATTCGCCGAGACGGTGAAGCGCCGCGCGGCCGCGCTGGCGCAAACCAGCGACCGGCCGCCCCAGACGGAAGGTGTCAAGCTGCCGCCGCTCGCGCGCGAAGTCACCGAGCAGGGTTTCCATTACCGCCATGTCGCGGTCGAGCTCGACCGCGCCGCGCGCCTTGCGACGCTGACCGTTTCCGCACCCGATGCGGCACCAAAGGATATGGCCGAAGCCTTGCGGGCGGGCGCAGCGTGGTGGCCGCTCGCCATGGCGCGCGAGCTCGACGACGCCATTCTGCTGCTGCGCCTCAACGAGCCGGAGATCGGCACGCTGGTCTTGAAGACGCGAGGTGCCGCCGATGCGGTGCTGGCGAGCGACCGCCTGATGCTGGCCGAGCGCGGCCATTGGCTGGCGCGCGCGACGCTGGGATTGCTGCGCCGGACGATGCAGCGCCTCGATCTCTCGTCGAAGAGCCTGATCGCCGTTATCGACCAGGGCTCGTGCTTTGCCGGCACGCTGCTCGAATTGGCGCTCGCCGGCGACCGCTCCTACATGCTCGATCTGGGGTCGGGCGGCAATGCCGGGCCGCGCATCACTCTTGGCGAGCTCAATTTCGGACTCTTGCCGATGGTGAACGGCTTGTCGCGACTGGCGACGCGCTTCTGCGCCGAGCGGACGCCGGTCGCCGCGGCCGAACAGCACCAGGGCGAGGCGCTGAACGCCGCCGGCGCCGCAGCGCTCGGACTGGTCACCGCCACGCCCGACGCGCTCGATTGGGAGGAGGAGCTGCGCCTCGCCGTCGAGGAACGCGCGCATCTCTCGCCCGACGCCCTCACCGCGCTTGAAGCCAATTTGCGCTTCGCCGGGCCGGAGACGATGGAAACCCGCATCTTCGGGCGGCTTTCGGCGTGGCAGAACTGGATATTCATCCGGCCGAACGCCACCGGCGAGGAGGGCGCGCTGAAGCGCTTCGGCACCGGCTCCCGGCCGCGCTTCAACTGGGGGCGCGTCTAGCGCTAGGATTAGGTCATGGCGATCGACTATCAGTCGCGCATCCCGAATAACGTCGATCTCGCCTCGAACGCGACGCTGCAGCGCGCGCTCGAGCATTGGCAGCCCCGCTTCCTCGATTGGTGGCGGGAGATGGGCCCGACCGACTTCCTCGCCAGCGACGTCTATCTGCGCACCGCCACCTCGGTCGACGCCAAGGGCTGGGCGAGCTGGGGCATGGTCAAGATGCCGGATTACCGCTGGGGCATCTTCCTCGGCGACGCCGAGCCCGAGCGCCGCATCGGCTTCGGTGATCGGATGGGCGATCCGGTCTGGCAGCAGGTACCGGGCGAGCATCGCACGGTTCTGCGCCGCCTCATCGTCACGCAAGGCGATACCGAGCCTGCCTCGGTCGAGCAGCAGCGCCTGCTCGGCCATTCCGCGCCGTCGCTCTACGATCTGCGCAGCCTGTTCCAGGTCAATGTCGAGGAAGGGCGCCATCTCTGGGCGATGGTCTATCTGCTGCACGCCTATTTCGGCCGCGACGGCCGCGAGGAGGCGGAGGAATTGCTCGGCCGGCATTCGGGCGACGCCGACCGGCCGCGCATCCTCACCACCTTCAACGAGCCGATCCAGGATTGGCTCTCCTTTTTCATGTTCACCTATTTCACCGACCGCGACGGCAAGTACCAACTGCTGAGCCTGGCCGAGAGCGGCTTCGATCCGCTGTCGCGCACCTGCCGCTTCATGCTGATGGAGGAGGCCCATCACATGATGGTGGGCGTCAACGGTGTCGCGCGCATTGTCCGGCGCACGCTCGACGCGATGAAGGAATTGAAGACCGACGAGCCCGACAAGCTGCGCGCGGCGGGCGTCATCGACCTGCCGACCATCCAGCGCTACCTCAATTTCTGGTTCAGCTCGTCGCTCGACCTGTTCGGCGCGGAGGTCTCGACCAATGCCGCCGCCTATTTCGCCAACGGCATCAAGGGCCGGCCGGACGAGGGCCAGTACGACGACCATGTCTGCGCCGAGGGCGCGCTGGCGGTCGAGACGCCAGGCGGGATCGAGCAGGTGCCGCTGCGCAACGCCATGAACGAGGTCATGCGCGGCTCCTATGTCGACGAATGCGATGCCGGCGTGCAGCGCTGGGCGCGCATGGTGAAAGACGCCGGCTTCTCGTTCGCGCTCAAGCTGCCGAGCGCGCATTTCAACCGCGGCATGGGGGTGTGGGGCGGCGTGCCGGTCGATCCGGCGGGACGCATCATCGACCGGGCGGAATGGGACCGGGGGCGGGACGAATGGCTGCCCTCCGCCGCCGACCGCGCCTTCGTGCAGAGCCTGATGAAGCCGGTGATCGCGCCGGGCCAGATGGCGTCGTGGATTGCCGCGCCCGAGCGCGGCATAAACAAGCAGCCGCTCGAATACGATTACGTGCGGCTAGCCTAGGCAGCCAGCCACTCGACGCGTACCGCCGGATCGGATTCATTCGCCAGATGGGCCGACCGCAGCGCCGCGAAATCGGCATCGCCGGCTAGCCGCTTCAGCGCCCATACCGCCATGCCGCGCACCAGCGGCGAGGGATCGCCGAGGTTGTCGCGCGCCGCCGGAAGGAGCGCGGTATCGCCGCTGTTGCCGATGGCGATCAGCACGTTGCGCAGGAAGCGGTCGCGGCCGATGCGCTTGACCGGCGACGCGGCGAACAGCGCGCGGAAAGCGGCATCGTCGAGCGCCGCCAGCGCCGTCAGCGCCGGCCCGGTGACCGAGGCGCGCGGCTGGAGCGCCGCCTCGCGCGCGGCCTGGGCGAATTTGTTCCACGGGCAGACCGCCAGGCAATCGTCGCAGCCATAGATTCGGTTGCCCATCAGCGGCCGCAATTCGGCGTCGATCGGGCCCTTATGCTCGATGGTGAGATACGAGATGCAGCGCCGCGCGTCGAGCGTGTAGGGCGCCGGAAAGGCGTTGGTCGGGCAGGCATCGAGGCAGCGGCGGCATTCGCCGCAATGGTCGGCTTCGGCCTCGTCGGCAGGCAAATCCAGATCGAGATAAATCTCGCCGAGGAACAGCCACGAGCCGAAATCGCGCGCCACCAGATTGGTGTGCTTGCCCTGCCAGCCGATGCCGGCGCTCTGTGCCAGCGGCTTTTCCATCACCGGCGCGGTATCGACAAAGACCTTGAGCTCCGAGCCCCAGCGCGACGCGATCTTCTGCGCGAGGGTCTTCAGGCGTCCCTTGATGAGATCGTGATAATCGCGGCCGCGCGCATAGACCGACACATAACCATTGCCGCGTTCGGCTAAGAGCGGCAGCGGATCCTCCGCCGGCGCGTAATTGAGGCCAAGCACGACGACGGTCTTGGTCCCGGGCCACAATGCCTGCGGGCTCGCGCGCTGTTCGGCGCGCGCCGCCAGCCAATCCATCTCGCCGTGAAAGCCCTGCGCCAGGAAGGCCGCCAGACGCTCGCGCGCTGCCGGCGCCAGATCGGGCGATGCAAACCCTACCGCGTCGAAGCCGAGCTTCAGCGCCTCGTCGCGGATCGCCGCCTTGATCTGGGATTTGTCGAGCACGCCGACCGCCATGGTCAGCGCCCGCGATAAGCGTCGATGCCTTGCTCGGGCAACCACAGATTCCGGGGCGGCGCGCCGGTCTGGTAGAAAATATCGATCGGCATGCCGCCGCGCGGGAACCAATAGCCGCCGATGCGCAGCCATTTGGGGCGGATCGCCTCGATCAGCCGGCGCGCGATGGCCAACGTGCAATCCTCGTGGAAGACGCCCTGGTTGCGGAACGAACCGAGGAACAGCTTCAACGATTTGCTCTCGACGATGAATTTCCCCGGGACATAGTCGATCACGAAGCGGGCGAAATCCGGCTGACCGGTCACCGGGCAGAGCGCGGTGAATTCCGGCACGGTGAAGCGCACCAAATAGGCTTGGCGCGCATCGGGATTGGCGACCCGCTCCAGCACCGCCGCCTCGGGCGAGGCGGGCAGCGCCGCGTGGCGGCCGAGCAGGCGCAGATTGCGATAATTCGGCTTGGCTTTCGCTTTGGGCATGGTCAACGGGCCGGAATGTCGCCGCGCGCCCAGCCCCGCGTCAGGGTGTCGCTCAGGGCGGCGAGGCGCTTTGCCGTCACCGCCGCGCGCAGTTCTTCCATCAGCCGGGCATAGTAGCGAAGATTGTGGCCGGTCAACAGCATGCTGCCGAGGATCTCGCCGCCGCGCCACAGATGATGGAGATAGGCGCGGCTGTATTGGGTGCAGGCCGGACAGTCGCAGCTTTCGTCCAAGGGCCGCGGATCGTCCAAATGCCGCGCGTTGCGCAGATTCACCGTGCCGTAGGGGGTGAAGGCCTGCGCCGTGCGGCCGGAGCGCGTCGGCAGCACGCAATCGAAGAGATCGACGCCGCGCCTGACCGCGCCGAGGATGTCGTCGGGCTTGCCGACGCCCATCAAATAACGTGGCCGGTCTTCCGGCAAAGCCGGCACGACGGCATCGAGCACCGCGAACATGGCATCCTGACCCTCGCCGACGGCGAGGCCGCCGACCGCATAGCCGTCGAAGCCGATTTCAATCAGCGCCTTGGCCGAGGCCCGGCGCAAATCCGGATGGATGCCGCCCTGGTTGATGCCGAACAATCCGTAGCCCTCGCGCGCGCGGAAGGCCGCCTTCGACCGCGCCGCCCAGCGCATCGATCGCTCCATCGATTCCCGCGCCTCGGTCTCGGTCGCCGGAAAGGGCGTGCATTCGTCGAAGGCCATGGTGATGTCGGCGTCGAGCAAATGCTGGATCTCGATGGCGCGCTCGGGCGTCAGCAGATGCGCCTTCCCGTCGAGATGCGACTGGAAGGCGACGCCTTCCTCCGAAATCTTCCGCAGCTTGGCCAGCGACATCACCTGAAAGCCGCCCGAATCGGTGAGGATCGGCCCCGGCCAGTTCATGAATTTGTGCAAGCCCCCCAGCGCGGCGACGCGCTCGGCGCCGGGCCGCAGCATCAGGTGATAGGTGTTGGCGAGGATCATGGCGAAGCCGGCCCGCGCCACCTCTTCCGGCCGCATCGCCTTGACGGTGGCGGCGGTGCCGACCGGCATGAAGGCCGGCGTCTCGACCGCGCCATGAGCCGTGGCGAGGGTGCCGCGTCGCGCCGCGCCGTCGCTTGCCGCAAGCCGGAAGCCCAGGCTCATGCGCCGCGTTCCGGCTCGAGCAGGCAGGCGTCGCCGTAGGAGAAGAAGCGATAGCCATGCCCGGCGGCATGGGCATAAGCCCGCTTCATCCGGTCGAGCCCCGCGAAGGCGGCGACCAGCATGAACAGGGTCGAGCGCGGCAGGTGGAAATTGGTCAGCAGTAGGTCGACGGCGCGGAAGCGATAGCCCGGCGTGATGAAGATGTCGGTCTCGCCCTCGAAGGGCGCGACGCGGCCTTGCGCATCGGCGGCGCTTTCGAGAAGGCGCAGGCTGGTCGTGCCCAGCGCCACGACGCGCCTGCCCTCGGCGCGTGCCGCGTTGATGCGGTCCGCCGTCGCGCGATCGATGAATCCCGTTTCGCTATGCATGCGATGTCGCTCGGTGTCCTCGGCCTTGACCGGCAGGAAGGTACCCGCGCCGACATGCAGCGTCACGGCCGCCCGCTCGATGCCCGCCTCGTTGAGCCGTTCGAGCAGCCACGGCGTGAAATGCAGCCCGGCGGTGGGTGCCGCGATGGCGCCGTCCTTGGCGGCGAAGATCGTCTGGTAGTCGTCGCGGTCGCGCGCCTCGCCACCGCGCGGCCGCTTTATATAGGGGGGCAGCGGCATGATGCCGTGCCGGTTCAGCGCGGCGCGCAACTCGTCGCCTTCGGCGGAAAAGCGCAGGCTGACGTCGCCTTCGTTGTGCTTGGCGGCGACGGTTGCCGAAAAATCCTCGGCGAAGCGGATCGTGTCGCCCGGCTTCAACCGCTTGGCGCCCTTGACGAAGGCACGCCACTGCGCGGGCCCTTCGGCGCGGTGCAGCGTCGCCTCGATTTCGGCGCCGCCGCGCTTGCCGTGCAGCCGCGCCGGGATGACGCGCGTATCGTTGCAGACCAGCAGATCGCCGCGCCGCAGGAGATCGGGCAGGTCGGCGACGTGCCGGTCGTCGAGTGTCTCGCCGACGACCAGCAGCCGCGCCGCCTCGCGCGGCTCGAACGGGTGCTCGGCGATGAGATGGCGCGGCAGCGGGAAATCGAAAAGATCGACGCGCATGGGCGCGGGCGCCGCCGCCGCCTCAGCCGTTGAGTGGCGGCAGCGTGGCTTCGCCGGGCAGCACCGGCGTGCGGTCGGTGTTCAGCAGCAAGCCGATCATGCCGTAATAGCCGACGCAGATCGTCAGATCGACGACGCGCTCGTCGCCCAGCATCCGCATCGCGCGCGCGAACAGCGCGTCGGCGACACTCTTCTCCTTCAGGAGCGCGCGCGCGTAATCGTAGACCAGCTGTTGTTCGGCCGAGAGATTCTTCGGCATTTCGTCGCGCGCGATGGCGTCGCAGATTTCGGGGGCGACGCCCGACGCGACGGCGAAGCCGCGATGCACCGACCATTCGAATTGCGCGCCCCAATGCCGCGCGGTCACCAGGATGGCGAGCTCCTTCAGCGCGGGCGGCAGCTTGGTCTCGAAGCGGAAATAGAGTCCGAGCTGCTGCACGCGGTCGCCCATCTCCGGGCTGCGCAACAACGGGATGAACGGGCCGCGGATCGTCTTGCGCGGCCCCGACGCGATCTTCTTGGCAAGATTCCGCTGCGCCTCGGACATCGCCGCTTCGGGCGGCAACGGAAAACGTGCCTCGCTCATGGTCGATCTATAAGTATCGCGCGGCGTTCAGCCGCGATCGTGCGCGGCGCGGTCGCTGGCGGCGGCGCTGGAAGGCGGCTGCACCTGCTGCGGCGGCTTGGTCTCCGCAGTGTCTTCTTCCTTCATGCCCGATTTGAAGGCCTTAAGGCCTTTGGCAAAATCGCCCATGACGCGCGGCAACTTGCCGGCCCCGAACAGAAGGAGGACGATCACCAGCACGACGAGCCAGTGCACCAAGCTGAAAGAACCCATGGTATGACCTCAGAACGCTGATCCCGTAAGCATGCTACACCGGCCAGATGGCGCAGACGTAACACCCGCATGTCAAGCGAAAACGAGCCAGTTTCCAAGGGCAATATCCGCCACGCGTGGGTTCGCCATGCCCGCGCGCTCAGCGCGCGCAGATGGCTGATCGTTCTCGGGCTGCTGATCGTCGCGGCATCGACGGCGTGGAGCATCCGGGCCCATCGCTCGCCTGCCACGCCGCCCTCGACCCTGTCCGCCGTCACCGCGGAAACGCCGCGCGCGCCGGCCTCGGCCGATACAATGAGCGAGTTGCGGTTGCCGCAAGCGGGCGAGGATTCGCTGATCATCGCGCCGCCGATCGCGGCGCCGCAGATTTCGTTGCCGCCCGAAACATCGAACAAGCCGCCGGTTGCGAGCACCACCGACGCGGTGCCGGAATTGCCGACGGTGAGCGTGGCGCCGCACGCCGTCCATGCCGTGCCCGCGGATTCCGCGACGCAGGCTATGGGCTCCGTCACGGTCACCGATCGGCGCGGTCGAACGCTGCGCGTCGTACCGCCGGCCGCGACCGGTGCCGCAGGACCGCAGCCGATGACGTCGCAATCGCCGAACTACCGGGCCTCGTCAGCCGCGCCGCAGCGCGAGGCGGCGGCGCCCGCCTATGTGCCGGGACCGCGCGCCACTTCACCGGTGGCGGCGAACCCGATGGTGTTCAGCGGCCGCGCCCGTGTCGCCGGTGCGTTCGCGCTGGATATCTCGGGGCAGAAGGTAAGGCTGTTCGGCGTCCGGCTGGCCGAGCCGCAGGACCGTTGCGGGGAGGGCCGCCTGCGCGCCTGCGACGCCGCGGCGCAGGCGGCGCTGCAGCAGCGCCTTGCCGGGCATTCGATCGTCGCGTGCCGCGTGCCGCCCGGACAGGGCGGCGATATCGGCGCCATCTGCCTCGATGAAGAGGGCAACGATCTCGGCCGCTATCTGGTCATTCAGGGATTGGCGCTGGCGGACGGCGCGCAGAGCTACGACTACCTGCCGGCCGAAAGCGCCGCGCGGAGCGCCAAACGGGGTTTGTGGCATTACCGCTAGGCTGAAAAGTACGCGCCCGGCCATCCCCCTTCGGCCGGGCACGCTCGTCGCAGAACGAATGTCAGGCTGCGTTGTGGCTCTTCGGCCGGACATAGGCCATGGCGGCATGCTCGGCGCAGTAGGATTTCCCGACCACCGTGCGCTTGCCGCAAAAGCCGAAATCCTTGTCGCCCGGATGGCCGCTCGGCCACGAGCAGATGCCGTTGCCAGTGGCGGCGGCTGCGGTCGCCTGACGACGTACCGGCGGATGCTTCAAGGGGGAGGGCCGCGGCGTCAGCGACAGGCGATGCGCCTTGCCAACCACCGCATTCTTGCTCACCCCCAGCCGCCGGCCGATCTCGGCGGTCGACAGCCCCTCATCCCAGAGCCGGGACAGGTTTTGGACCAGTTCGGATGTCCAGATCGATTCCATAGGCTTCCCCCGTATATCGCGGTTCAAAGTGAATCTAACCACTAGATACGGTAGCAGCGGCCCCACCCACCGCCAAGGCCCACGATTCGGATATCCACAGGATTCGTGATCCGGCAGGGCGGTTGACGCTTCGCGGCGGCCGCGGCGTAGACTGCGCGCCGCCATGCTCGCCCTCATCGCCACGCTGGCCATCCAGGCGCTCGCCACCATGACCGTCCTGGCGCCGCCGGTCTTCGTCGGCGTGGCGGCGCCCGACATCGGCGTCGGTGTCAACGCGATCGGCGTCTTCACCGCCATCATTTACGCCACCGCCTGCATTTCCGCCGGCGGCGCGGGCGGTCCGGTGCGGCGTTGGGGTGCCATCCGCGTCAGCCAGGCCAGCCTCGTCATCGGTGGGATAGGGTTGGGGCTGGTGGCGACCGGGTCGCTGGCGGTGGCGGCGCTGGGCGCGGCGCTCATCGGCTTCGGCTACGGGCCGATGACGCCGGCGAGTTCGCATATCCTCATCCGCCAGACGCCGCCCGAACGCCGCGCGCTGATTTTCTCGATCAAGCAGACCGGCGTGCCACTGGGTGGCGCGTTGGCCGGCCTGCTGGTGCCGCCGCTGACCTTGGCCTTCGGCTGGCAAGATGCCGCGCTCGCGGTCGGCGGCGCCTCGATCCTGCTGGCGATCGCCTGCGAGAAGCTGCACCGCACGCTCGACGACGACGCCGATCCGCAGGCCAAGGGCGAGCAGCACATTCTCGCCGCGTTGCGGCTCGTCTGGTCGATGCCGGGCCTGCGGCGCCTGTCGCTCGCCTCGGTCGTCTATTCGGCGATGCAGCTTTGCGTCAGCGCCTTCATCGTCACCTTCCTGACCGAGCGGGTCGGGCTCCATCTCGTCACCGCCGGCATCGTCATGGCGGCGACGCAGGCGTCGGGCGTGGTCGGGCGCATCCTGTGGGGCTGGCTGTCCGACCGGCTGGTAACCGCGCGCCAAGCGCTGGCTCTGCTGGGCTATGCCATCGCCATGACCGGTGCGGGGCTGGCGCTGGTCGGCGCCGATTGGCCGCTGATCGCCGTGTTCGCGACCGCGGCCGCCCTGGGTGCGGTCGCGCTAGGCTGGAACGGCGTATTCCTGGCGGAAATCGCTCGGGTGGCGCCGCCCGGCTTCGCCGGCATGGCGACCGGCGGGGCGCTTGCCTTCACGTTTCTCGGTGCGCTGGCGGGGCCGCCGCTATTCGGCGCGGTCATCGATCTGACCGGCAGCTATCGCATGGCGTTCCTGATCGCCGCGGCCTGCGCCGGCCTGGCCGGCCTTTCGGTCAGCCGGCTTCACGGCGCCGCTTCGGGCGGTTCCTAATTACGCGCGCGCCATTTCGGGCGGCGCTTAGTTGTGATGGTGCGGCAACAGCTCGATCGTGGCGGCTTCGCGTCCGCGCCGCGCTTGCGACACCATCATGCGCACCGCCTGGCCCGGCTCAAGCCCATCGAGGCCGGCACGGCGCAGCGCCGTCACATGGATGAAGATGTCCTTGGTGCCGTCATTCGGCAGGATGAAACCGAAGCCGCGCGCCGGGTCGTACCATTTTACGATGCCGTCAAGCGCCTCGGCCGGGCCTCCGCCCATATCTTCCATGCCGCCGCGCATGCCGCCGTCCTCGCGCGGCCGGAAGCTGCGTTCGCGCGGCGCGTGCGGCGTTGCGGTCGAGGCGTCGAGGTCGAGCACCTGCGTGGCGGCACGGCCCTTGGGGCCCTGCACCCATTCGAAGGTGATGCTGGCACCGTCCGGCGCCTCGCCGAAGCCGGCACGTTCGAGCACCGCCAGCGGCAGGAAGATGTCACCCGTCCCGTCATCCGGCACGATGAAGCCGAACCCCTTGCTGCGGTTGAACCACTTGATCTTGCCGGACAGCCGTAAAGCCCCTGCGGGCGCGGGCGAAAATGCGTTCATCGGTTGCACCATCGAAATACGACCCCCCGCATCCTCCCGACCGGGCTTGAGCTACCCGCGATGCCGGAGAAATGCTCGCCTCCGAGGCAAATAACGCCCCGCAATCAGGCTGTGACTAGATTATTTCTCCGTCTGGTTGCTGGCAAACAGTAAATAATTAACGTCGGGCGGGCCGCCCATCCGCCACGTCCGCCGTCGCGGATCATAGGAAAGACCTTCGATCGCGCCGATTTCGAGCCCGTTTTTCCGCAAGTAACCGGCAAGCTCTGACGGGCGGAGGAACTTGCGCCAATCATGCGTGCCCCGCGGCAGCCAGCCCAGCACGTACTCAGCGCCGACGATGGCGAAGAGGAAAGCCTTGGCCGTCCGGTTGAGGGTCGACGCAATGAGGCCGCCGCCCGGCCGGACCAGCGCCGCGGCGGTTGCTAGGAACAGCCCAGCATCGGCGACATGTTCGACCACTTCGAGCGCCAGCACCGCATCGAAGCGCAGGCCTTTATGGGTGAGATCCTCCGCCGCGGCACAACGGTAGTCGATCGCCAAGCCCGCCGCCGCGGCGTGCCGGCGCGCCACCTCGATCGAGACCGCCTCCGCGTCGATCGCCATTACCTTGAAACCAAGGCGAGTCAAAGGTTCGGCGACGATGCCGCCGCCGCAGCCGATATCGAGGAGGGTCAGTCCGGCAAAGGGCCGTGTCGCCTTGATGTTGCGGCCGAAATGCGCCGCCAGGCGGTCGCGGATGAAGCCGAGCCGGGCTGGGTTGAGGCGGTGCAGCGGGCGGAACTCGCCCTCGGGATCCCACCATGCGCGCGCGATCTTCTCGAAACGCGTGATTTCGGCCGGGTCGATCGTGCCGGCGATGCCGCCGGCACGCGCGGCACGGGGCCGTGGCCGTGTCCGGGCCGCTGGTTGCGACTTATGTACCGTCCCTACCATGCGCCTTACCTTGCCCCGGACTCGGCCAAAAGAGTATGTATACGCGCCCTTTCGCCGGCAACCGGGCAACGTGCCGGCGGGTGCCTCGAGCCCCCCAAGGTCTCCTTCATTATGGCGCGCATTGTCCAGAAATTCGGCGGCACCTCGGTTGCCGGCATCGACCGCATCAAGAGCGTCGCCAAGCGCGTCAAGCGCGAGGTAGATGCCGGAAACGAGGTCGCGGTGGTGGTCTCCGCCATGGCGGGGACGACAAACCAGCTCGTTGCCTGGACCCACGACATCGCGCGGTTGCCTGACGCGCGCGAATACGACGTCGTGGTCGCTTCGGGCGAGCAGGTGACCAGCGCCCTGCTAGCGCTGGCCCTGCAGGATCTGGGCGTCGAGGCGCGCTCCTGGCTCGGTTGGCAGGTGCCGATCAGGACCGATTCGATGCATGGCCGCGCCCGCATCGCCGCGATCCGGACCGAGGAAATCGTCGCTGGCATGCGCCGGGGTCAGGTTGCCGTGGTTGCGGGTTTCCAGGGCATGGCCGAGGATGGGCGCATCACCACGCTCGGCCGCGGTGGCTCGGATACCTCGGCGGTGGCATTGGCGGCCGCCCTCGAGGCCGAGCGCTGCGACATCTTCACCGATGTCGACGGCGTCTACACCACCGACCCGCGCATCGTTGCGAAGGCGCGGAAGCTCGATAGAATAACCTACGAGGAGATGCTGGAATTCGCATCGCAAGGCGCAAAAGTCCTCCAGACGCGCTCCGTCGAGATGGCGATGAACCATCGCGTGCGCGTGCAGGTGCTTTCAAGCTTCGAGGACAAGCCCGGCACCCTGGTCGTTGACGAGGATGAGATCGTGGAACAGCATGTAGTGAGCGGCATCGCCTATAGCCGCGATGACGCCAAGGTGACGCTGGTCAAGGTGCCGGATCGCCCCGGCGTCGCCGCGTCGATCTTCGGCCCCCTGGCCGAGCACGCGATCAACGTCGACATGATCGTGCAGAATATCTCCGAGGACGGCCGCACCACCGACCTAACCTTTACCGTCGCCAAGGCGGACCTCGCGCGCACGGTGAAGGTGCTTGAGGCGCAGCACAAGGTTCTTGGCTTCAAGGAGCTGAAGCCCGATCCCAACGTCGTCAAGATTTCGGTGATCGGCGTCGGCATGCGCAGCCATGCCGGCGTGGCGCAGAAGATGTTTTCGACGCTGGCATCCAAGAACATCAACATCCAGGTGATCTCGACCTCGGAAATCAAGGTGAGCGTGCTGGTTGCCGAGGAATACACCGAGCTTGCCGTGCGCGCCCTGCACACCGCCTACGAGCTCGACGCCGAATGAGCGTCACAACCGAGCGCGCGGAGCGTGCCGCGGCGGGGCGGTGGCTCGACCGATTGTGGCGTCGCGGCCGGGACTTTCTCGGCACTGATTGCGCAATCATGGGCGGCGCCATGACCTGGGTGTCCGAGCGCAAGCTGGTGGCGGCGATATCCAATGCGGGCGGCTTCGGCGTCATCGCCTGCGGCTCGATGACACCGGCGCTGCTCGATGCCGAGATCGCCGCGACCAAGGATCTCACGTTGAAGCCCTTCGGCGTCAATCTCATCACGCTTCATCCCGAGCTGATGGGGCTGATCGACGTCTGCACGCGGCACGGCGTCGGCCATGTTGTCCTGGCAGGCGGGCTGCCCAGCGGTCCGGCCGTCGCACGCATCAAGGATTCGGGCGCCAAGCTCATCGGCTTCGCGCCGGCGCTCGCCATCGCCCGGCGGCTCCTGCGCACGGGCGCCGACGCCATCGTCATCGAAGGCATGGAGGCGGGCGGCCATATCGGCCCGGTATCGACCGGCGTGCTGGCGCAGGAAATCCTGCCGGTCGTCACCGAGGTGCCGGTCTTTGTCGCCGGCGGTATTGGCCATGGCGGCGCCATTGCCGCCTATCTCGAAATGGGCGCGGCCGGCGTGCAGCTCGGCACCCGTTTCGTCTGCGCCCACGAGTCGGTGGCGCATGCCAAATTCAAGCGTGCCGTCATCCGCGCCGCGGCGCGCGACGCGGTGCCGTCGGTGCAGCTCGATCCCCGCTTTCCGGTCATTCCGGTGCGCGCGCTGGCCAATGCTGGCACGCGCATGTTTGTTGAGCACCAGCGCAAGGTCATAGATCGCTTCTTCGCTGGCAAGATCACGCAGAAGGATGCGCAGCTCGACATCGAGCGCTTCTGGGCCGGCGCGCTGAAGCGCGCGGTCATCGACGGCGACGTCGATGGCGGCTCGCTGATGGCCGGGCAAAGCGTCGGCATGGTGACGCGCGAGCAATCCACGCAGGAGATCATCGACGAGCTGGTCGAGCAGGCCGTCGACGCGTTAATGCAGCGGGCAAGAATCGCCCTCGATCCGGAACCGCTCGTTCCGACGGCGCGCAAGCGAGCGGAAGTCTGATGGAGCCGGGCGCGGCGCCCACCGGCTCCCGCCGCGTCCTGCGCCGCCTGCGCGACATGATGGCGGGATCGGGCACGGCGCAGGCCAAGCTCGACCAGGTCGTGCGCATCATCGCCGCCGAAATGGTGGCAGAAGTCTGTTCCTGCTACATCATGCGCGCCGGCGAAGTGCTCGAGCTCTTCGCCACCGAGGGCCTGCGGCCCGAAGCCGTGCATCGCACGCGTCTCAGAATCGGCGAAGGCCTGGTCGGCGTCATCGCCGCGACGGCGCAACCGGTCGCGCTGGCCGATGCACAGACGCATCCCGATTTCGCCTACCGGCCGGAAACCGGCGAAGAGGTCTATCACTCGTTGATGGGCGTCCCGATTCTGCGCTCCGGCCGCGTCCTCGGCGTACTCGTGGTGCAGAACCGCACGCGGCGCCATTACGACGAGGACGAGGTCGAGACGCTCCAGACCATCGCCATGGTTCTGGCCGAGCTCGTCGCTTCGGGCGATCTGGTCAATCCGCTCGAGCGACAGCAGAACGAAGGCAACGCCACGCTGCCGATTCGGCTCGAGGGCATCAAGCTCCATTCCGGGCTCGCCATCGGCCAGGCGGTGTTGCACCAGCCGCGCGTCATCATCCGTCAGGTGGTGGCGGAAGATCCCGCCGCGGAGCTCGAGCGCCTCAAGCAGGCGATGGCGACGATGCAGAGCGCCATCGACACGCTGCTGACCGAAAGCGACATCGCCGCCGCCGGCGAGCACCAGGACGTGCTCGAAACCTACCGCATGTTCGCCGCCGACCGCGGCTGGCTGCAGCGCATCACCGAGGCGGTGCGCGGCGGGCTCACCGCCGAGGCTGCGGTGCAGCGGGTCCAGGACGACACGCGCGCGCGCCTGTCGCAGGCAACCGATCCCTACCTGCGCGAGCGGCTCGTCGATCTCGACGATCTCGCGAACCGGCTGCAATGGCATTTGAGCGGCCGCGCCGTCACTGCGGCGCAGCAGGCCGAGCTGCCGGAGGAATTCGTGCTGGTGGCGCGCAGCATGGGTCCGGCCGAGCTGCTCGATTACGATCGCAAGCGGCTGAAGGCGGTGGTGCTGGAGGAGGGTTCGCCCGGCGCCCATGTCGCGGTAATGGCGCGCGCGCTCGACATTCCGGTTGTCGGCCGTCTCAAGGACGTGCTGCTCCGGGTCGATGCCGGCGATCTCATTTTGGTCGACGGCGATGACGGAGTCGTCGTGTTGCGTCCGGCCGAAGATCTGGTGCAGACCGCGCTGGCGCGCATTCGCGTCCGCCAAGGGCAGCGCCAGCAATACGCGGCCCTGCGGGATTTGCCGGCCGAGACGAGGGACGGCGTCGCGGTCGTGCTCCATCTCAACGCCGGCCTGCTGCTTGATCTGCCTTATCTCGACGAATCGGGTGCCGCCGGCATCGGCCTCTTCCGCACCGAGATGCAATTCATGCTGCGCGAGGAATTCCCGACCGTGGTGCAGCAAACGGCGCTCTACCGCCGCGTCCTCGACCAGGCGGGCGACCAGCCAGTGACCTTCCGCACCCTCGACATTGGCGGCGACAAACTGCTGCCCTATATGGAGGGCGAGCGCGAAGAGAACCCGGCGATGGGCTGGCGCGCCCTGCGCATCGCGCTCGACCGGCCGGCAATGCTGCGCCAGCAATTGCGCGCCTTCATCCGCGCCGCTGCCGGCAAGCGCCTCCGGGTCATGTTCCCGCTGGTGGCTTCTGTCGCCGAGTTTGCGATGGCGCGTGAGCTGCTCGATCTCGAGCTCGGGCGCGTCCGGAAGCGCCACGGCGAGCTGCCGCAGGCGGTCGAGGCCGGCGTCATGCTCGAAGTCCCGGCGCTGCTCTGGCAATTGCCTGAATTGCTGGCGCGCGTCGATTTCATCTCGGTCGGCACCAACGATCTGCTGCAATTCCTCTTCGCTGCCGACCGCGGCAATGCCCGGCTCGCCGAGCGCTACGATCCGCTGTCGCTGACAATGCTGCGCGCGCTTACATCGGTCGCCGTCGCCTGCGTCGCTGCCGGCAAGCCGGTCGCGGTATGCGGCGAGATGGCCGGCGATCCGCTGGGCGCCATGGCGCTGATCGGCATCGGCTTCCGGAATCTGTCGATGGCGCCCCGCTCGATCGGGCCGGTCAAGGCGATGATCCGCTCGCTCGACCTCGCGGCGTTGAAGGAACTTCTGGCGGCTCAATGCGACATCGCGCGCGATCTGCGCGGCACGTTGCGCGATTTCGCGCAGGATCACGCCGTCGTCGTCTGAGCCGTGGCCGCCGGGGTTGCGACTGTCCCGTGCGGTTGATACCCTCAACGGACCGGCAAAAAGAGGTACATGCCATTGTTCTCTGGACAGAAACCGCCTGAGGACGAGGCCACGCCGCAACCGCCGGCGGAGGATGTGCGTCCGCGCCATACCGTCGGCGCGCTGCTGCGCGAAACACGCGAGAGCTACGGCGGCGATATCGAACGCATTGCCGCGGCGCTGCGCATCCGCGCGCCCTATCTCGTGGCGCTGGAAGAGGACCGCTACGACCGACTGCCAGCGCCGGTCTACGCGCTCGGGTTCGTGCGCGCCTATGCCATTCACCTGGGGCTGGACGGTGAAGAAGCGGTGCGCCGCTTCAAGCAGGAGGCAAGTGGATTTGAAATCCCGCGCGACCTGATCTTTCCGGTACCGCTTGCCGATCGCGGCATCCCGCGCCGGCCGATCCTGGCCGCGGCGGTCCTATTGCTGCTCGTCGCCTACGGTGCCTGGTATTACCTTTCTTCCGGCAGCCGGGCGCGGCCCGAGCGGGTTAGCGAGGTACCGGCGGCACTCCTGCCCGCCGGTAAGATGCCGGCGAAGACCGCCGAGACCCCGCCGGCGGTCGCAGCCGCGACGGCACCGGCCGCCCCCGCGCCTAGCACGGCCCCGGCACCCGCCACGCCGCCGACACCTGCGGACTCGAAGACGAGCACGTCACCGGTGACCCGGTCCGGTGCTCCGCCGTCACCCCCGGCGGTGACTCTGGCCCCACAGCCCGCCGCGCCGGGCCAGCAATCGGCCTCGTCGGCATTGCCGTCGGCGGCCGAGCCGCAAAACCAGATTGCCACCCTGTCACCGCCGACCGCCGATGCCCATATCTTCGGGGTGACCGACGGGCCGGCGCGGATCGAATTGCGCGCCACCGATGATTCCTGGCTCCAGGTGCGGGACCGCGATACCTCGCTCTTCCAGCGGCTGATGAAGGCTGGGGATGTCTACCGGGTGCCCGACCGGCCGGGCCTTTCGCTGATGACCGGCAATGCCGGTGGGCTCGAAATCACGGTCGATGGCAAGCCTGTGCCGGCGCTGGGCGGGCGGGTGCGGCACAATGTCCGGCTCGATCCGGACAGGCTCAAGGCCGGCAACGCGGTCATCGACTAGCCCAGCCGGGGGCGGGGGGCTTTATTCGGCGTGGCGAAACGCGCTATAAACGACACGCTGGCCGGGGGTTAAGGCCTTCGGCGGTAACAATTTTTTCGCCAACGAGGTTGTCATGAGCGTGCGTCCCTATCGCGACATCGATCGCCGCAAGAGCCGGCAGATTCATGTCGGGCCGGTGCCGGTCGGCGGCGACGCCCCAATCACCGTGCAGTCGATGACGAACACGCTGACCCACGACGTCAAGGCGACGGTCGAGCAGATCCAGGGGCTGGAACGCGCCGGCGCGGATATCGTCCGCGTCTCCTGTCCCGACGAGGAATCCTCGCTCGCGCTGAAGGAGATCACCCGCCAAGTGAAGGTGCCGATCGTCGCCGACATCCATTTCCACTATAAGCGCGCGATCGAGGCGGCGCAGAACGGTGCCGCGTGTCTGCGGATCAATCCGGGCAATATCGGCTCCGCCGAGCGCGTCAAAGAGGTCGTTAAGGCGGCGAAGGATCACGGCTGCTCGATGCGCATCGGCGTCAATGCCGGCTCGCTCGAGCGCGAGCTGCTCGAGCGCTATGGCGAGCCCTGCCCCGAAGCCATGGTCGAAAGCGCACTGACCCACGCCAAGATTCTCGAGGACAATGATTTCTTCGAGTTCAAGATTTCCTGCAAGGCGTCGGACGTATTCCTCGCCGTCGCCGCCTATCAGCAATTGTCCGAAGCCTGCGACTATCCGCTCCACCTCGGCATCACCGAGGCCGGCGGGATGATGACGGGCACGACGAAATCCGCCATCGGCATGGGCTCGCTGCTCTGGGCCGGCATCGGCGATACCATTCGCGTCTCGCTCTCGGCCGAACCGGTCGAGGAGATCAAGATCGGCTACGAGATCCTGAAGGCGCTGGGACTGCGCCGCCGCGGCGTCACCGTGATCTCGTGCCCGTCCTGCGCCCGGCAGAATTTCCAGGTGATCAAGACCGTCGAGGTGCTCGAGCAGCGTCTCGCGCATATCACGACGCCAATGACGCTCTCGGTCATCGGCTGCGTCGTCAACGGCCCGGGCGAGGCGCGCGAGACCGATATCGGCTTTACCGGCGGCGGCAACGACACGCATCAGGTCTATGTTGCCGGGTTGCCCGACCACCGCTTGAAGGACAAGAACATCGTCGATCATCTGGTCGAGCTGGTGGAAAAAAAGGCCGCCGAGCTCGAGGCAAAGAAGAAGGCGGACGAGATGGCCGCCATGCCCGCCGAGGCCGCCGCCTCTTGAGTTTATCCGCTTGAGCGAAAGGCTGCAGCCGGTCCGCGGCACGCAGGATCTGCTGCCAGCCGCGATGCGCCGGCATCGTGCCGTCACCGAAACCGCCCGCACCGTTGCCGAGCGCTTCGGCTACGAGGAGATCGCCACGCCGATCTTCGAGTTCACACAGGTCTTCGCGCGGCCGATCGGTGAAACGACGGATATCGTCATGAAGGAGATGTACTCCTTCGCTGATCGCGGCGGCGACGAGATCACGCTGCGGCCGGAGAACACCGCCGGCGTGGTGCGCGCGGTGATCTCCAACGGGCTGACGCAAAGCCTGCCGCTGCGCCTGTTCTATCAGGGGCCGATGTTCCGCTACGAGCGGCCGCAGAAGGGCCGCTTCCGGCAATTCCATCAGATCGGCGCCGAGCTGATCGGTGTGAAGGAGCCGCAGGGCGACGTCGAGATCATCGCCCTCGGCGCCGAGGTGCTGGCGGCGCTCGGCGTGCTCAACAACACCGTGCTGGAGCTCAATACCCTGGGCGATCCGGCGAGCCGCGCCGCCTATCGGGATGTACTGGTGAAATACTACAAGAGCCACGAGGCGGCATTGTCCGAGGACAGCCGCAAGCGGCTCGAGCGCAATCCGCTGCGTATCCTTGATTCGAAGGACGCGGATGACCGGAAGATCAACGCCGCGGCGCCGCCCTTCGCCGATTACCTGACCGATGCGGCGCGCGATTTCTTTGCCCGGGTGCGCGATGGCCTCGACCTGCTCGGAATATCCTACCAGCTCAATCCGCGCCTGGTGCGCGGCCTCGATTACTACGGCCACACCGCGTTCGAATTCGTCACGACCGATTTGGGGGCGCAAGGTACCGTCCTTGCCGGTGGCCGCTATGACGGCTTGATGGCGATGATGGGCGGCCCCGAGGCTCCGGGCGTC
>DASRKX010000068.1:0-7936 GCA_035648735.1 Allostellaceae bacterium | reverse complement strand
GCTTTGTCTGCGGAAAATCATTGCTGCCAGCGGCAAAAAGATCACGGGCACTAAAGATCCGACCTTGTCCGAAATGGTCAACTTCTCGCTGAACAATAGAGATATTTTCCCTTCCAAGCGGATGGGAGATGTCATCGAGGCGGCCAAGCTACAAAAAGCATTCGATTATTTGAATATCGTCGCGCACCAAAAGTGGATGGACGCGGACCCAACGATGTGCAAGTCGGTTGCTAACCAGCTTCGGAATTTTATAAGACACGTGGTGGAAGGGACTCCCTAGAAATGAAGAGGGTTATATCGCCGCTCCGATACCCGGGGAGCAAAGTTCGCATTACAGAGATGGTTGCAGGACTCCTTGAACAAAACCTCCTCGTCGGAAGTCATCTGTACGAGCCATTCGCCGGTGGATCGGCCGTGTCACTCGGATTGCTAGCTAACGGCTTCATTCCTTCAGCAACTTGGATCGAACGCGACCCGCTAATCTACGCGTTCTGGAAAATGGTCCAGGATAACCCCGAAGAACTTATTGAACGGATGATGCGTGGCAAAGTGACGCTTGCCGCGTGGCAACGTATGCAACGACTCCGCGAGGTGAAGAGGGTTACAAAAGCAAACTTGCCGGATTTGGGCTACGCTGGCCTTTTCTTCAATCGAACTTGCTTCTCCGGAATCGTCGGCGCCGGTCCAATCGGTGGCATGACGCAGAGCTCCGCTTATAAAATTGACTGTCGGTTCAATAAAAAGGAGCTAGCGGCTTCCATTAGGAATTGCTCTGGGATCATGATGAGGGTGGAGATACTATGCGGGGATGGCATCGAGTTCTTGAGGGACCATTGTCTCAAGATGCCTACACATTCATTGGTCTATATTGACCCGCCCTACGTAACGAACGGCTACAAGCTCTATCGCTATCATTTCGAGAAGGCTCAACATGCGCAATTGTCGGAGGCA
Source organism: Allostellaceae bacterium (assembly GCA_035648735.1). Lineage (GTDB taxonomy): Bacteria > Pseudomonadota > Alphaproteobacteria > ATCC43930 > CGMCC-115725 > REEB95. The sequence continues at coordinate 6,985 of DASRKX010000068.1, read as the reverse complement.
GTAAGCGGTTTGTGCGTGCCGTGGCTGATGAGCTATGACAACCATCCCCTAATTCGCGATCTATATATAGGGGAACAGGCAAGGTATGTGAAAACATACCAGTCGCTGAAAGGCTCGCGGTTCATGAAGGAGATACTACTTCTAAGCGAGGATTTTATTTTGCCATCAGTGGAAGCTGCCGCGCCATCCGGCCGCACACGGGGCCGCGCTCATCTATTGAATTACGAAAACTAGCTAACGCATTCTGACGTAGTTTGGAATCTGACTAATGCTCTGATGCACGTTGGTCTGCACGTTTACGTCGAGGTATGGGGAGTTCAGATAATCGGCTTCTGTCTCAAATCGAACATACCCATTTTGATCGCAGAGGGCTCCTGGGAACTGCTTCAAGCGGTTAAACCACGTTCCCTCGTGATGATAGTAGGCTTTCGCGACGTCAATCTTCCACTCTTTTTGCAGTTCAAGGCCTGATCCGGTGCGCACCGACATCTGACAGCTCCACACATTGTTGACAGGGCGATTTGTCCGTTCGGGAATAGTAGGTGCGAGCGCTGATTCGCGGGAGAGCTAATTTAGGAGCCACGAGGCTGACCAAGAGATTTAGCAAAAACGGCAGGCTTTCGCCCGCCGCTTTGTCTCGATGGATTGCCGGGTCAAGCCCGGCAATGACGGCTTGATTTAGTTATCGAGGAACGACCGCAGCTTCCTGCTCCGCGACGGATGCTTCAGCTTCCGCAGCGCCTTGGCTTCGATCTGGCGAATACGCTCTCGCGTCACGCTGAACTGCTGGCCGACTTCTTCCAGCGTGTGGTCGGTGTTCATGCCGATACCGAAGCGCATGCGCAGCACGCGTTCTTCGCGCGGGGTCAACGAGGCGAGCACGCGGGTGGTGGTTTCGCGCAGGTTGGACTGGATCGCGGCGTCGATCGGGAGGATCGCGTTCTTGTCCTCGATGAAATCGCCGAGATGCGAATCTTCCTCGTCGCCTATGGGGGTTTCGAGGGAGATCGGCTCCTTGGCGATCTTGAGGACCTTGCGCACTTTTTCCAGCGGCATCGCCAGGCGCTCGGCCAGCTCTTCCGGGGTCGGCTCGCGGCCGATCTCGTGCAGCATCTGGCGCGAGGTGCGCACGATCTTGTTGATCGTCTCGATCATGTGCACCGGGATGCGGATGGTGCGCGCCTGGTCGGCGATCGAGCGGGTGATCGCCTGGCGAATCCACCAGGTGGCATAGGTCGAGAATTTATAACCGCGGCGGTATTCGAACTTATCGACCGCCTTCATCAGGCCGATGTTGCCTTCCTGGATAAGGTCGAGGAATTGCAGGCCGCGGTTAGTGTATTTCTTGGCGATGGAGATGACGAGGCGCAGATTGGCCTCGACCATTTCCTTCTTGGCGCGCGCGGCTTCGCGCTCGCCGCGCTGCACCGTCGAAAGGACGCGACGGAACTCGACCGGCGGCACGCCGGCTTCGGCCGAGACGGCGGCGATCTCCGTGCGCAGCGCCTTGACCTCGTTGCCGTGCTTGGTGATGAGCGTGGACCAGCCCTTGGCGGCGAGCCGGCGGACGCGCGACACCCAATCCGGCTGCAATTCATGGCCCAAATGGTGACTGAGGAAATCCGGACGCTTGACGCCGGAATGCTCGGCGAGGCGCAGTAGCTTGCCGTCGGCCGCCTGGAGGCGGCGGTTCAGCGAATAAAGCTGCTCGACCAAATATTCGATGCGGGCGTTGTTGAGCCGCACGTTGTTCATCGCCTGCACCATCTCGGCGCGCAGCTTGTCGTAGCGCTTCTCGGTGGGCTTGGCGATCTCGTCGCCTTCCTTGAGGACGTCGAGGCGCTGCTCCTGCAGCTTGTTGAGCTTCTTGTAGAGCGCGGCGATCTCGTCGAGATTTTCGAGGACGCCGGGCTTCAGTTCCTCTTCCATCGCGGCGAGCGAAATCGAGCCTTCCTCGCCTTCGCCTTCGCCCTCGCCTTCGGCGGCCTCGGGCGCGCCGGCGGGCCGCTCCTCGCCTTCGGCGGCCGGCGCCGCCTCGGCGGCAGGCTCGCCGCCTTCGGCCGCGACGCCGGCGACGGCGGCTTCATCGGGGCTGCCACCATAGGTCGCGTCGAGATCGACGACGTCGCGCAGCAGCATCTTTCCTTCCATCAGCGCGTCGCGCCAGGCGATGAGCGCGCGCATGGTGAGCGGGCTTTCGCACAACCCGCCGATCATCATCTCGCGGCCGGCCTCGATGCGCTTGGCGATGGCGATTTCGCCCTCGCGCGACAAGAGCTCGACCGAGCCCATCTCGCGCAGATACATGCGCACCGGGTCGTCGGTGCGGCCGATATCCTCGTCGTTGAGATTGCCGGCGGGCTTCGCTTCGGCTTCTTCCTCGCCCTCGGCCTTGGCGGCGGGCTCTTCGGCTTCCTCGTTCTCGACGACGTTGACGCCGAGCTCGGAAAGCATGGTCATCGTGTCTTCGATCTGCTCGCTCGAGACCTGCTCCGGCGGCAGGGCGGTGTTGAGCTCGTCATAGGTGACGTAGCCGCGCTCCTTGCCCTTCGCGACCATCTTCTTGATGGCCGCCGCGACGGTATCGAGGACCGGCGCCTCGGCCGCTTCCTCGCGCGCCTCGGGCGCCTCGTTCGTCGAACTGGATTTACTCGCCATGTCGGTCCCGCCTTCGCGTCAGATGAAAAAAAGGAACGCCCGGACGGCCGCCCCGCCCCGCGTTCCGCATGAAACTCGCCGACCGCCAACCGCTAGCCCGGCGCAACCCCGGCTCAACCCGAACCCTCCGCCGTATCGTCGTCCCGTACCTTGGCTTCGAGGAGCGGATGGAGCCTGGTCCATTTCTCCTCGCCCGGATCCTGGACGCCTTCGCGATCCACTTCCGAAATCTGCACCGCCAGGCGCAACTCCTGGATGCGCCCCATGGTATGCACCCAGCCCTCCCGGACGGCCTCGGCGCTCGCTTCGGCCCGCGCGAAACCCGCATGGTTCAGGACCGCAGGGGACGTTAACCCCTCAATTGTCCTGGCAAATCCGCTCTGGTTTAGGTGGCGCTTCAGGCTTGCCGCGTCAAGGTCCGGGTGAAGGCCGTGGAGTTTTAAGATTTCACGGCAAAGCCTGTCAAGGTCGCGGGCCGGGAGCTCCAGATTGGCCAGCTCCTCCTCGACCTCGGAAAGCAGGAAAGGATGGTGCAGCAGCAGCGCCAGCAGGATCTCCTGCTGCCGCCGGCGCAGCAGGCTGGGGTCGCCCGAGGCCTTCGGGTCGTAGCCCAAATACTCCGCGGAGCCGAGGAACGGCCGCCCGGCCCGGCCGAGGCGGCGCGGCGGCGGCGCCGAGCGCCAGCCCGCTCGTTTCCCGCTCAGGCGGCCGCCGACCGGCCCGCGCCGGCCGCCGAAGGCGGTGAAGATACGGTCGCGGAAGAAATTGCGGTAATGCTCCTGCACGCTGCGCTCGGCGATCTGGCGCACACGGTCCTCGAGCCGCTTCTCCAGCGCGGCGCGCCGCTCGGGCGTGTCGACCGGCTGCGCCGCTTCAAGCCGCCACAGGCGCTCCACCAAGGGCTCGGCGCGCTCCAGCACGGCGCGCATGGCATCCGCCCCCTGGCGCTCGATGAGGGTGTCGGGATCCTCGCCCGCCGGCAGCGTGGCGAAGCGCAGGCTCATGCCCGGCTTCAATAAAGGCAGCGTGCGGTCGAGCGCCCGCGCAGCGGCGCGTTGGCCGGCGGCGTCGCCGTCGAAGCACAGGATGGGCTCGGGCGCCAGACGCCACAGCTCCTCGATCTGCGTTTCGGTCAGCGCGGTGCCGAGCGGCGCCACCGCGGTGCCGAAGCCGGCGCGATGCAGCGCGATCACGTCCATATAGCCCTCGGCGACGATCACCGAGGGCTCGCGCGCCGCCGCGGCGCGCGCCGCCGCCCAGCCGTAGAGCACGCGACCCTTGGCAAAGAGCGGGGTCTCCGGCGAATTGAGATATTTCGGCTGTCCGTCGCCCATGACGCGGCCGCCGAAGGCGATGATGCGGCCGCCGCGATCGCCGATCGGGAAGATGATGCGGTTGCGGAAATAGTCGAAGGCCTCGCCGCCGCCTTCGGGCCGCCGGACCAGCCCGGCCTCGAACAGCAGCGCCTCGGGAAAATTCTTGGCCAGCGCGCGCTTCAGCGCGTCGCGCCCATCGGGCGCGAAGCCCAGCCGGAAACGGCGGATGGCGGCGTCGTCGAGGCCGCGATTCGCCAGATAGTCGCGCGCGGCGCGGCCCTCCGACGCTTTCAGCGACGCCTCGAAGAAAGCGCAGGCCGCTTCGCAGGCGCCGCCCAGCGTCGCGACGCGCTCGGCGCGCTTGCGCTCCTCGGGCGTCGCTTTCGGCACCTGCATGCCGGCCTGGCGCGCCAGGGCCTCGACCGCCTCGGGGAAGGTGAGGTTCTCGGTCTGCATGGTGAAGCCGATGACGTCGCCATGCACGCCGCAGCCGAAGCAATGATAGAAGCCCTTCTCCTCGACGACGGCGAAGGACGGCGTCTTTTCCTTATGGAAGGGGCAGAGGCCGGTGAATTCGCGCCCCCGCCGAATCAGCTTGACGCGACGGCCGACCACGTCGGCGAGCGAAATCCGCTGACGCAACTCGTCGAGGAAGGGCGGCGGGAATGCCATCTTGCCTGTCGGTCATGGGCGACTCGCGCGCCGGATCCCCCCGGAAGGCCGCGACTCGATGGGCCGATTGTACCGCAGCCGAGCCGGCCGAGAAAGCCCCCGGCGGGCTCAGCCGCCGAGGAGCTTCTTGGTCACCTGGCTCGCCTGGCTCGGGTCGAGCTGGCCGGCATATTTCTCCTTCAGCGCGGCCATGACCTTGCCCATGTCCTTGACGCTCGCGGCGCCGAGCGAGGCTATCGTCGCCTTGACTGCGGCTTCGAGCTCGGCCGGCGCCATCTGCTTGGGCAGGAAGCGCTCGATGATCGCGATCTCGCCCTTCTCCTTGGCGGCGAGCTCGGGGCGGTTGCCGCGCTCGTAGAGCTCGATCGATTCGCGGCGCTGCTTGATCATGGTCAGGAGCATCTGCTGGATCGCCGGCTCGTCGATGGAATCCGCCTTGGGCCGCGCCTCGATGTCCTTCTCCTTGAGCCGCGCCAGGATCAGCCGCACCGTCGAGACGGCAAGCAGCTCCTTGTCCTTCATCGCCTGCTTGAGCGCATCGCTGAAGCGTTCGCGCAGCATCGTGCCTCCGAGTCCTGTCCGAATCGCGGCTTGACCGCGCTTGACGGAAGCATACCGGCGGTTTATCTCCAAGCTCTAAGTCCGATCGCAATTCTGCCCCGCCGCCGGCACGTCCCGCGCGGCGTTTTGGCGCGGGCGGACGCCGACTCCGCAGAGGATTTAGCGCAACCGCATGACCGTGCCCGCGCGCCCCGCCGATGCCACCGCGGCCCTCGTGCTCGCGGACGGCGGCGTTTTCTGGGGCAAGGGCATCGGCGCGGAAGGCGTGCGGATCGGCGAGGTCTGCTTCAACACGTCGATGACCGGCTATCAGGAGATCATGACCGATCCCTCCTATGCCGGGCAGATCGTCACCTTCACCTTCCCGCATATCGGCAATGTCGGCGCCAACGCCGAGGACATCGAGACGATGAACCCGCCGGCGCGCGGGCTGGTGCTGCGCGTCGACATCACCGAGCCGTCGAGTTGGCGCGCGGCGGAGAATTTCGATCTCTGGCTGAAGAAGCGCGATCTCGTCGGCATCTGCGGCATCGATACGCGGCGGCTGACGCGGCGCGTGCGCGACGGCGGCGCCCCGAGCGGCGCGCTGTGCCACGCCAAGGATGCGATCGACATCGCCGATCTGCGGCACCAGGCGCGCGCCTGGCCGGGCCTCGAAGGCATGGATCTCGCCAAGGAAGTCTCCTGCCGGCAGCTCTATCGCTGGGACGAAACCGCCTGGGTGCTCGGCCAGGGCTACGGCAAGCTCGAAAAGCCGCGCTACCGCGTCGTCGCCGTCGATTACGGCGCCAAGCGCAACATCCTGCGCATGCTGGCGTCGGAAGGCTGCGACGTGACCGTGGTGCCAGCCACGGCCTCGGCCGAGGACATCTTGCGCCACCAGCCCGACGGGATATTCCTGTCCAACGGCCCCGGCGATCCCGCCGCCACCGGCGAATACGCGGTGCCGGTCATTCGCCGCCTCATCGACAGCGGCAAGCCGCTTTTCGGCATCTGCCTCGGCCATCAATTGCTGGCGCTGGCGCTCGGCGGCAAGACCAAGAAGATGGGCATCGGCCATCGCGGCGCCAATCATCCGGTGAAGGATCTGGCGACCGGCAAGGTCGAGATTACCAGCCAGAATCACGGCTTCTGCGTGCTGCCCGAGACGCTGCCCGAGAACGCCGAGGTGACGCATGTCTCGCTGTTCGACGGCTGCAACGAGGGCCTGCGGCTCAAGGACAAGCCGGTGTTCTCCGTCCAGTACCACCCGGAAGCCAGCCCCGGCCCGCAGGACAGTCATTACCTCTTCAAGCAGTTCGTCGCGCTGATGGACCGGAAGAAAAGCTGAGCGATGCCGAAGCGCACCGACATCAAAAGCATCCTCATCATCGGCGCCGGGCCGATCGTCATCGGCCAGGGCTGCGAATTCGATTATTCCGGCGCGCAGGCCTGCAAGGCGCTCAAGGAAGAGGGCTACCGCATCGTCCTGGTCAACTCCAACCCGGCGACGATCATGACCGACCCCGGCCTGGCCGACGCGACCTATGTCGAGCCGATCACGCCGGAGATCGTCGAGCGCATCATCGCCAAGGAGAGGCCCGACGCGCTGCTGCCGACCATGGGCGGCCAGACCGCGCTCAACACCGCCATGGCGTTGGCGAAAAGCGGCGCCTTGAAAAAGCACGGCGTCGAGCTGATCGGCGCCAGCGAGCAGGCGATCGCCAAGGCCGAGGACCGCCAGCTCTTCCGCGAGGCGATGGACCGCATCGGCCTCGCCTCGCCCAAGAGCCGCATCG
>DASRKX010000067.1:0-5703 GCA_035648735.1 Allostellaceae bacterium | reverse complement strand
CGGCATCACGGCGCCGGCGATCGTCATGGCGCTCAGCGTGCACAGCATCACCAACGGCGTCGGCCGGCCGCTCAACGGCTGGATTTCCGACCATATCGGCCGCGCCAACATGATGTGCATCGCCTTCTCCATCGAGGCGGTCGCCCTCGCGGCCTTCGGCTTCTTCGGCAACTCGCCGATCATGTTCATCGTCACCGACGCGCTGGTGTTCCTGTTCTGGGGCGACATCTTCAGCCTGTTCGCGGCGACCGTGGGCGACGCCTTCGGCCGCAAATACGTGACCGTCAATTACGGCCTGATGTACACCGCCAAGGGCGTCGCCTCGCTGTTCGTGCCGCTGGGCAACGTCCTGACGCACGCGACCGGAAGCTGGCACGCGGTCTACACGGTCGGCTGCGCGATGAACGTCGTCGCGGTGCTGCTCGGCTTCTTCGTGCTGCGTCCGACAATCAACTCGCGGCTCAAGCTCGCCCGCGATATCGCGCCGCCTCCGGGCACGACCTCAGCGAGCGCGCGCGCCAGCCGGTAGCCGCGATCCCGCCGGCGGGGCAAAGCCGGAGGAACGGAATCGGGCAGGATGGCGGGCGAACTGCGATCGCTATTGACGGTCGGCCTCGTCTCGGCGGCGGGGCTGACCGTCCGCCTGGTCGCCGTCCTCGCCGCCGCGCCGATGGCGCTGATCATCGCATGGCTCGTCGGCGTGAGCCTGTTCGTCGCGATTTCGGTCCTGCTGGGGTTCAGCCTGGTGGCAGCGGTGGTCGGCGGCGTCTAGCGTCGCCTAGTTCTTCCCGAACACCCGCTTGAAGATCGTGTCGACGTGCTTCCGGTGATAGGCGTGGTCGAACAGCGCCTTGAGCTGCGCCGGCTTCAGATGCCGCGACACGTCCTTGTCCCTGGCCAGAAGATCGGCGAAGGCGCCCTTGCCGGCATAGGACGCCATGGCGTTGCGCTGCACCGCCTGGTAGGCGTCCTCGCGGCTCATGCCGGCCTGGGTCAAGGCCAGCAGGACGCGTTGGGAATTCACCAGCCCGCCGAGGCTGTCGAGATTCTTTTTCATCCGCGCGGGATAGACGACGAGCTTGCCGATCATCTCGGCCAGCCGCGCCAGCGCGAAGTCGAGCGTGACGGTGGCGTCGGGCGCGATTACCCGCTCGACGGCGGAATGCGAGATGTCGCGCTCGTGCCACAGCGCCATGTTCTCGAGCGCCGGGACCACCGCGCCGCGCACCAGCCGTGCCAGGCCGGTCAAATTCTCCGACAGCACCGGGTTGCGCTTATGCGGCATCGCCGACGAGCCCTTCTGCCCGGGCGCGAAGAACTCCTCGGCCTCGCCGAGCTCGGTGCGCTGCAGGTGGCGGATCTCGAGCGCCAGATTCTCGATGCTGCCGGCGATGACGCCGAGCGTGGCGAAGAAATAGGCGTGGCGGTCGCGCGGCGCGATCTGGGTCGAGACCGGCTCGGGCGTCAGGCCGAGCTTCTTGGCGACGTAATCCTCGATTTCGGGTGCGACATTGGCGAAAGTTCCGACCGCGCCGGAGATCTTGCAGGTCGCGACCTCGTCGCGCGCGCGGCCGAGCCGCTCCTTGGCGCGGGCGAATTGCGCGTAATGGCCGGCGAGCTTGAGGCCGAAGGTGGTGGGCTCGGCGTGGATGCCGTGGCTGCGGCCGATCGTCGGCGTGTTCTTGTATTGGAGGGCGCGGCGCTTCAGCGCCTTCATCACCGAATCGAGATCGGCGAGCAGGATGTCGGACGCCTGCTTCAACTGGACCGCCAGGCAGGTGTCGAGCACGTCGGACGAGGTCATGCCCTGGTGGATGAACCGGGCCTCGGGGCCGACATGCTCGGCGACATTGGTCAGGAAGGCGATGACGTCGTGCCTGGTCTCGCGCTCGATCGCATCGATCCGGGCGATCTCGAATTTTCCCTTGGCGCGCATCGCCTTGGCCGCGCTTTTGGGCACGGTGCCCGCCCGCGCCATGGCATCGAGCGCATGCGCCTCGATCTCGAACCAGATGCGATAGCGGTTCTCGGGCGCCCAGATGGCGCTCATCGCGGGTCGGCTATAGCGGGGAATCATTGCGTTTGGGTCTCCCGGAACGGCTTAACCCAGCCCCGGCCGGGGCGCAACCCCGGCATGGCATGTCCCGTGCAAGGCATCCGGCAAGCGAAAAGCGTGGAGCCACATATGAAGCAGATTTTCAAAATGGGCGAATCGACATTACCCGCCGTGTTGCTGGTCCTCGGCTTCGCGCTCGCGGCCGGCAGCCGGCTGGCGTCGCCGTCCACCGCGGCGATCAGCGAGGCGCAGTTCGAAGTCGAGGTCGAGGAAGGCCTCGGCAGCTTCGATCAGGTGCCCGGGAATTGGGCGATGCTGCATCAGCACTGACCTTTTTCACGCTGGCCGATTTTCGAACAAAGGCCCTTGACGTTCGGGGCGCGCGGTCTAACGTCTAAGATGTCGCAACCAAGCAGGAGGGTGTCCCGCGCATGACTCCACCGAAGAGAACGGGGGTCGCTGACCCGCTTGGCATCGGCGACGGAACCCCCCGCTAAGCCCAAGATTTTGCCCGGAATGATTTCCGGGCGCGAAGGCTAGACCTCGCAACCGGACCCCCGCTGACGCCTCGTGCGCGCGGGGGTCTTTTGCTTATCGGCATATGATGCCGACGCCGCTGCAACAATCGCCGGGCCGCCGGCGTTACGGTCTCAGGACGACACAGCCGCCCGTCAATGCCAGGAGCGAACCATGACCAAGATCACCTATGCGATCGTCGAGCATGACGGCGGCTGGGCCTACAAGGTCGACGGGGTGTTCTCCGAAACCTTCCCGTCCCACGATCTGGCCCGCAAGGCGGCGGAGCGTGCCGCGCATGAACAGGTCGTGCCGGGCAAGGAGACGGGCATCGTCTACGAGGACAAGGACGGCAACTGGCACCGCGAGCTTGCGAAGGGCGACGACCGGCCGGAGACCGACGTCAAGGGCTGACGACGCCTAGAGCAGGCCGAGGCTCTTGAAACTGGCGTGCTTGCCGCGGCCGATGACGACGTGGTCGTGCACCGAGATGCCGACCGCGGCGGTCGCCTTGACCACTTCGCGCGTCATCGCGATGTCGCCCGGCGACGGCGTGACGTCGCCCGACGGATGGTTGTGCACCAGGATGATGGCGCAGGCGCCGAGGTCGAGCGCGCGCTTCACCACCTCGCGCGGATAGACCGGCACGTGATCGACCGTGCCGCGCTGCTGGCGCTCGTCGGCGATGAGCGCGTTCCTGCGGTCGAGGAAGAGCAGGCGAAACTCCTCGCTCTCCGCGAAGCCCGCTGTCGCGGTGCAGTAATCGAGCAGCTTTTGCCACGAGCCGATGACCGGGCGGTCGGCGATCTCGGCGCGCACCAGGCGGGCCGCCGCGGCGCGCACCGCCAGCAGCTCGGCCGCCGCGGTCTCGCTCATCCCCGGCACGGCAACGAGCGCGTCGCGCGCCGCGCCGAGCACGCCGGCCAGCCCGCCGAAGCGCTTCAACAGATCCTTGGCCAGCGGCTTCACGTCGCCGCGCGGCCGCGCCGCGAACAGCAGGAATTCCAAAAGCTCGTAATCGGGCAGCGCCTCGGGGCCGGCATCGAGCAGCCGCCGGCGCAGCCGGTCGCGATGGCCCAGGTAATGCGGCTTTAAGTCCTGCGGCTTTTCGGCGGATCGGCGGGGCGGGGGCATGGTCCCGGAAGCCTAGCGATAATTGCGCCCGGCCGCCAAGCCGGCGCAAAGCGAGGCCCGGCCTCGGATTTTCCCGAGCTTTTTTCGGTCACACAAGATTTTGAACCAATGTCGGAATGGATCGTTCTGATTCCACTGGGTTTTTTGTGTAGCTGTTACGGGAATAAGCATCATGGGCTCTTCAGATCCACGGGTCGTTCTCGTGGTCGACGACGATCCCGACCTTCGCACGCTGGCCAAGGAATACCTGGTCGATTGCGGCTATCGCGTGCTCGACGCCGAGCATGGCGAGCGGGCGCTTGCCCTCTTGCGGCGTGAGCCGGGGATCAATCTCCTGCTGACCGACATCGTCATGCCCGGCCATATGGACGGGTTCGAGCTGGCGCATCAGGCGAAGCAAATCCGGCCCAATCTGCGCATCCTCTATACCAGCGGCCGGGTGCCGGACGTGCCGCTGCCATGGGGCGAGAAGGGCATCGGCTACGGCCATTTCCTGCCCAAGCCGTGGCGCCTCAACGAACTGGGCGGCGAGGTCGAGCGCGCGCTGAACCAGGCGGCCTGAGCCTGAGGCGCCCTAAAGCTACGCGCCGTCATAGGGCGGCTTGTGCCAGCCCTTGGGCGACAGCGTGAAGATTTCGTGCCCGTCCTGGGTCACCGCGATGGTGTGCTCGAACTGCGCCGAGAGCGACTTGTCCTTGGTCACCGCCGTCCAGCCGTCACTCAGCACCTTCACTTCCCAGCGGCCGGCATTGATCATCGGCTCGATGGTGAAGAACATGCCCGCGCGCAGCTCGGGGCCGGTGCCGGGCTTGCCGAAATGCAGGATCGAGGGCGCGTCGTGGAAGATGCGGCCGATGCCGTGGCCGCAGAAATCGCGCACCACCGAAAAGCGGTTGGCTTCGGCATAGGATTGTATCGCGTGCCCGATATCGCCCAGGCGCGCGCCGGGCTTCACCGCCGATATCCCGCGCATCATCGCCTCGTAGGTGACATCGACCAGCTTCTTCGCCTTGACGCTGACCTTGTCGCCCAACAGGAACATGCGGCTGGTGTCGCCGTGCCAGCCGTCGAGGATGACGGTGATGTCAAGGTTGACGATGTCGCCTTCCTCGAGCACGCGGTCGCCCGGAATGCCGTGACAGACCACATGATTGATCGAGGTGCAGATCGAGCGCGGAAAGCCGCGGTAATTGAGCGGCGCGGGGATGGCGTCGTGATCGAGGATGAAGCCGTGGCACAGCCGGTCGAGCCGGTCGGTGGTGATGCCGGGCGTAACGTAAGGGGTGACGAAATCGATGACCTCGGCGGCCAATCGGCCGGCCTTGCGCATGCCGGCGAAATCCTCGTCACCGTGAAGGCGGATGCGCCGTTCCTCCGGCTCGACCCGGTCGGGCGCCGGCGCCACTTTGCTGTCGGTCATGCCCTCAAATAGGGCTTTTAAAGCCTGCTCGCAAGCCGTCAGGCCGCAATTGCCTGGGTGCTCGAATCGGGCTAATGCAACCCATGACCGACAGGATCTACACCGCCGCGGTGCTCGTCATCGGCAACGAGATTCTCTCGGGCCGCACCCAGGACACCAACCTGGCCTATATCGCGCAGGGGCTGGCGGGGGTGGGCGTCATCCTCAAGGAGGCGCGGGTCATCCCGGATGTCTGCGCGACCATCGCCGCGACGGTGAACGAGCTACGCGCCCAATACGATTATGTCTTCACCACCGGCGGCATCGGCCCGACGCATGACGACATCACCGCCGAATGCGTGGCGCGGGCCTTCGGCGCCAAGCTGGTGCTCAACCAAGAGGCGTTGAAACTATTCCAGGCGATTTTCAAGCCCGAGGAGCTGAACGAAGCGCGGCTGCGCATGTGCCACACGCCGGAAGGCGCCGCGCTGATCGCCAATCCGGTGTCGCGGGCGCCCGGCTTCCAGATGGGCAACGTCTTTGTGATGGCCGGCATCCCCCGCGTCATGCAGGCGATGTTCGACAGCGTGAAGCCGAA
>DASRKX010000066.1:0-49943 GCA_035648735.1 Allostellaceae bacterium | reverse complement strand
CCATAGATGCCCACCGCCGCCGAGCCGATCAGGTACATTTTCTTCCGCCCGATCTTGTCGGAGATATGGCCCGAGAGTGGAATGGTGACGAAGGAGACGCAGGCGCCGACCAGGATCGCGGTCAGCAGCAAGTCACGCGACATATGCAACGTGCCGGTGCCGTAGGCGAAGATGAACGCGGTGTAGATGTAGAACGGCGCCTGTTCCGCCATCCGCAGGAAGGCAGAGAGAATGATTTCCTTCGGCTGCTTTTTGATGACCTCGAGGACGGGCGCTTTCTCGATCTTGCGTTGCGTGATCAGCTTCTGGAAGATCGGCGTCTCGAGAATGCCGAGCCGGATCCACAGGCCGACGGCGACCAGCAGGATGCTGAGGACGAACGGGATCCGCCAGCCCCAGGTCAGGAACTGATCGCCGGTATAAGAACTGACCACGAGAATGACGAGGTTGGACAGGAAGAGGCCGGCCGGTACGCCGAATTGCGGCCACGAGGCAATGAGCCCGCGATTGCCGTGACTGCGCGCCCATTCCATCGACAGGATGACCGAGCCGCCCCATTCGCCGCCGACGCCGATGCCCTGGAACATCCGCAACACCGTCAGCAGGATGGCACCCCAGATACCGATCGATGCGTAGGTCGGCACGAAGGCGATGAGGAAGGTGGCGATACCCATGCATAGGAGGGTGGCGATGAGCGTCGCCTTGCGCCCGATGCGGTCGCCATAGTGACCAAATATTGCAGCGCCAATAGGCCGGCCGATGAAGCCGATGAAGTAGGTACCGAACGCCGCCAGCGTTCCGGCCAACGGAGCCTCGTTCGGGAAGTAGAGCTTGCCGAAGACCAGTCCCGCGGCGGTGCCGTAGATGAAGAAATCGTACCATTCGATGGTGGTGCCGATGGTCGAGGCGATCACCGCCTTGCGCAACTCCCGGCTGTGATCGGCCGGCGAAAGCCCGGCGATTGTGGTGCTAGCCATTATGAGTCCCCCCTTAACGGTCGGCCGGCATTACCCCCAACGGGCCGCAGGCTCCTTTTTCTGTCCCCATGATAGGGGCTGGCGCGGGGTCTTCAAGACGATCGATGCCCCTTGCAGGCCCCTACCGGCTTCCTCATATCTGGCCGGGGCCGGGACGATTTGTCCGGTTCAGGACGGGAGAATCATGAGCGATACCGCGACGGCGCCGGCCGAGAAGCTGAAATTCGAGGCGGAGGTCAGCCGCCTTCTCGAAATCGTCGCCCATTCGCTCTATAGCGAAAAAGAGATTTTCCTGCGCGAGCTGGTGTCGAACGCTTCCGACGCCTGCGACCGGCTGCGCTACGAGGCGCTGACCAGGCCCGAGCTCATCAAGGGCGATGCCGAGCTGCGCGTCGTCCTCAAGCCCGACGCCGCGGCCAAGACCCTGACCGTCGCCGATAACGGAATCGGCATGAGCCGCGCCGAGCTGATCGAGAATCTGGGCACCATCGCGCGCTCCGGCACCTCCGCCTTCCTCGGGAAACTCTCGGGCGACCAGCGCAAGGACGTGGCCCTGATCGGGCAGTTCGGCGTCGGGTTCTACTCCGCCTTCATGGTCGCCGACCGCGTCGAGGTGCTGACCCGCAAGGCGGGCGAAGCCGAGGCCTTCCTCTGGGTTTCCGACGGCAAGGGCGAGTACACCGTGACGCCGGCCGAGAAGGCTTCGCGCGGCACGGCCGTGACGCTTCATCTCAACGGCGAATCGCTCGAATTCCTCGACGGCGCGCGACTGAGCGCCATCGTGCGGAAATATTCCGATCACATCGCACTGCCGATCGTGCTCGATGCGGACGGCAAGAGCGAGACCGTCAACGCCGCCTCGGCGCTATGGATGCGGTCGCGCGGCGAGATCACGCCCGAGCAATACCGCGAATTCTATCATCACGTCGCGCATGCCTTCGACGAGCCGTGGCTGACGATTCACGTCAAGGCCGAGGGCGCGCTCGAATACACCTCGCTCCTATTCGTCCCCGGGTCCAAGCCGTTCGATCTCTTCGAGCCCGAGCGTAAGAACCGGGTGAAGCTCTATGTCCGGCGCGTCTTCATCACCGACGATTGCCAGGCGCTGCTCCCGGCCTATCTGCGCTTCCTGCGCGGCGTGGTCGACAGCGAGGATCTGCCGCTCAACGTCAGCCGCGAGATGCTGCAGGTCAATCCGCTGCTGGCGCGCATGCGAATCCAGCTGACCAAGCGCGTGCTCGGCGAGTTGGCGAAGAAATCGGACGAGGCGCCGGCGGAATACGCCAAGTTCTGGGAGAATTTCGGCGGCGTGCTCAAGGAAGGCCTCTATGAGGAGCGCGAGCAGCGCGACGCGCTGCTGCAGCTAGCGCGGTTCCGCTCGACAGCCGGCGACGGCCTGATCTCGCTCGAGGACTATGTCGGCCGGATGAAGCCGGGCCAAGACGCCATCTACACCATCCATGGCGACAGTCTCGATCTCCTGGCCAAGAGCCCGCAGCTCGAAGGCTTCTGCGCGCGCGGCATCGAGGTGCTGCTGCTGACCGACCCGGTCGACGAGTTCTGGATGCCGGCCTTGGGCGCCTACAAGGACCACAAGTTCAAATCGGCGACGCGGGGTGCGGCCGAGCTCGAAAAGCTGGCGCCGGCGGAAAAGCCGGAGGACGCCACGGCGGACAAGCCCGACCCGGCGCTCGCCAGCCTGATCGCGCTGGTCAAGCTGTCGCTCGGGGACACGGTGAAGGACGTGCGCGCGTCGAGCCGCCTGACCGACAGCGCGGTCTGCCTGGTCGCCGACGAGGGCGACATGGACATGCATCTGGAGCGGCTGCTGCGCCAGCACCGCAAGCTCGACGAGGCGGCGAAGCGCATTCTCGAAATCAATCCGAAGCACCCGCTGATTGCCCGGCTCGCGGAGCTTGCCGGCAAGGAAGGCGCCGCCGGCACGCTCGGCGATTTCGCCTGGGTGCTGCTGGATCAGGCGCGCATTCTCGAGGGCGAGCCCTTGCCCGACCCGGCCGCCTTCGCGCGGCGGCTGTCGGAATTGCTGGCAAAAGGCCTGGGTAGCTAAGCGCCGAAGCGCTCCTCAGAGACCGCGCTGGCCGATAGCCGAGGCGGTCAGGATCGGGCCGGCGCCGTCGCGCTGCAGCAGCACGGCGATGCCGCCATCGCCCAGCGCCTTGGCCTCGTCCGCCGGCACGATGAATTCCGCCGACCAGCCGGCCCAGGCGCCGAGCTTGCGGTAGCTGCGCACCGGATGGACGTCGGTGAGCGTGCGGCCTTCGTTCTCGCCGCGCGGAACGGGCGTGACGTGCTGCCGGTCGTAGCCGACCAGCCAGAGCGTCGCCGGGTTGCCGGCCGGCGACGCACCCGATCCGACATCGATTGCGAGCGCGCCGTCCTCGCGCCAGACGAGGGCAAGCGTCGGATGCGGCGGCTGGTTCGTCGCCGCGTCGCGGATCATGGAGTCGATCGCGGGCCTGTCTCCGCCCGCGCCTTGCGCCACACCGTTCACCACCATCTGCGGCGTGTAGACGAAGCGCAGGCGGAAGCTGTCCTGATAGGCGCGCTGCCGCGACGTGGCCCAGGGCTTCGCGAAAGGATCGGTCCAGCCGATGTAGTTCCAGTAATCGACGTGGAAGGCGAGCGCCAGCACGTCGGGCCGCTGGGCGAGCTCGCCGAGATACTCGTCCGCCGGCGGACAGGTATTGCAACCCTGCGAGGTAAACAGCTCGACCACGACCGGGGCACGGGTCGCACCCGCCATCGGTGTGGCCGCGGGCCGGGGCGCCGGCATGTCGGCGGCGATGGCGGCACCGCCGGCGAGAACGGCAAGCGCGGTCAGAATGAGGGCGGCGCGACTGAGCATCGCGCGCATCTTGCGCCGCGCGCCCGGCGCTTGCCAATCATGCCCTATCACAAGCCGGTGAGCGCGCGCCGTACTGCTCGGTAAGCTTCCGCCGGGCCGGCGATCGCATTAACGTCCACGACATGAACCGCAAGAGCAGCGCCTTCGTCCCGCACGACATCGCGCGACCGCTATCCGGCGCCGCGCAGGGACCGCTGGCCGGTCTGACCGCCACGGTGAAGGACATGTTCGCGATCGTCGGCGAGCGCAGCGGCGGCGGCAATCCGGAATGGCTGGCGGCGCAACAACCGGCGACATCCTATGCCGATGCGGTGCGCCGCATCCTCGAAGCCGGCGCCACCATCGTCGGCAAGACGGTGTGCGACGAATTCTTCTTCAGCATCACCGGCGCCAACGCGCATTACGGCACGCCGGTCAATCCGCGCGCCCCTGGCCGGCTGCCCGGCGGGTCGTCATCGGGCTCGGCCGCCGCGGTGGCGGCGGGCGCCTGCGATTTCGCGCTCGGCAGCGACACCGGCGGCTCGGTGCGGGTGCCGGCGGCGCTTTGCGGCATCTACGGCATCAGGCCGACGCATGGCCGGGTCGATGCCGCGGGAGCCATGGGCATGGCGCCGAGCTTCGATTGCGTCGGCTGGTTCGCGGCATCGCCCGGGCTGCTGCGGCGGATCGGGCCGGTGCTGCTGACGGGCAAGGCCGAAGCGGTGCCGGTGACGCGGCTGCTGGTCGCGCGAGATTCCTGGGCGCGGGCGGATGGCGCCGTGGTCGAGGCCCTGCGCGGCTTCCTCGCGCGCGCCGCCGCAAGCCTGCCGGCAGCGGCGGAAGTCGCGGTGGCGCCCGCGGGAACCGAAGCCTGGCGCAACGCCTTCCGCATCATCCAGGGCCGTGAAATCTGGGCGATCTACGGCAAGTGGATCGCGACGCATCGGCCGAATCTCGGCCCCGGCATCAAGGAGCGGCTCGCCTATGCCGCGACGGTGAGCGCGGCGCAGGCGCAGGATGCACGCGTGATCATGGCGGTGGGCCGCGCGCAGATCCGCGCGTTGGTGCCGCCGGGCACCGTGCTCTGCCTGCCGACGGTGCCGGATATCGCGCCCCGTACGGATGTCGACGCCAAGACGCTCGACGATTTCCGCGGCCGGGTCATGGAGCTCACCTGCATCGCCGGGATTTCCGGCCTGCCGCAGGTGACGGTACCGGCGGGTTTGGTCGAAGGCTGCCCGGTCGGGCTTTCCTTCATCGGCTGGCCGAACGGGGACGAGGCGCTGCTCCGGCTGGCGGTCGAGCTCGGGCCGTTCTGCGGCGCTTGACCGCACGCTGCTCCGCCGCCACCCTCCCGCGCCTCATGCCAGGGGAGAACCGATGATCCTCGAAATCCGCACCTACACCGCCGCCATCGGCAAGTCGAAGGCGTGGCTCGATTATTACGGCAAGAACGGCCTGCCGATTCAGCAGGAGATGCTCGGCAAACTGATCTTCTTCGGCACGACCGAGATCGGGCCGCTGAACCAGATCATCCATATCTGGCAATACGCCTCGCTCGCCGAGCGCGAGCAGAAGCGCGGCGCCATGTACAAGGATCAGCGCTGGCTCGATTACCTCAAGAATTCGCCGCCCGATTTGCTGCTCGCGCAGGAGAGCAAGATCCTCAACCCGACGCCGTTCTCGCCGATTAAATGACGGCGGCGGGCTCAGCCCGCCTTCATATCGAGCGCGCGCAGCACAGCCTCGGGCTCGCGCTCGATGACGCGCAGAAATGCGCGCGCCGGCCGCTCGGGGCGACGCCGGCGCTGCTCCCAGTTTTGCACTGCCTTCAAATCGAACCCGAAGCGCGTGGCAAACTCTGCTTGAGTCAATCTAAGACGCAATCGAATAGCTCTCACATCCGACGTCTCTGGCACATGCGCGACGAAGCCATTGCGTTCGCCCTGTGCATAGGCGAGCGCCTGGCGCGCACCTCGCAAGATATTTTTTCCAGCTTTCGACATCTTAGCTCGCTCCATGTTCGTACTGGCGACTGATCTCTGCTAACACCGTCCGTAACTCGTTTCGTTCGGCGGCGCTCAGATTCGTTTTCTCGCTCTTACCGAACGCCATCATCACAAAAACCGGCAGCGACGGCCCGGCGTAGTAGGTGATGACACGAATGCCGCCGCGTTTCCCCCGACCCTTGACACCCCAGCGCAGCTTGCGCGCGCCCCCGGTGCCTTGCATGAGTTCGCCCGCTGTCGGGTTGCCCCCAAGCCAGTCAACAAGCGCGCCGCGTTCGTCCTCTGTCAAAAGACGCCGTGCCCGCCTTAGAAACTCCGGAGTCTCAACGACCGAGTGGAGGCGGCGGAGCATACGCCTAATATACGCCATTGGCGTATAAAGGCAATAGTAAACATTTCTATTGGGTACCCACTATCCAGCAAAAAATAGCGGGCAACGATGAATTGGAAGCAATTGAAACTGCCGCTGCCAACTGCTTATTTCGCCTTCATCATATGACGCAGGACGAACTGCAGAATTCCGCCGTGGCGGAAATATTCGAGCTCGTCCACCGTGTCGATGCGGCAGCGAAGATCGATCTCCTCGCTCTTGCCGTCCCGGCGCGTGATGCGGCATTTGATGGCGGCGCGCGGCTTGAGGCCGGCGGCTATGCCGCCGATGTCGATCAGCTCGCTGCCGTCGAGCTTCAGCGTCCGGCGGGTGACGCCGTCGATGAATTGCAATGGCAGCACGCCCATGCCGACCAGGTTCGAGCGGTGGATGCGCTCGAAGCTCTCGACGATGACCGCCTTGACGCCCAATAGCCGCGTGCCCTTGGCCGCCCAGTCGCGCGACGAGCCCGAGCCGTATTCCTTGCCGGCGAAGATGACGAGCGGTACGCCTTCCTTCTGGTAGAGCATCGCCGCATCAAAGATCGGCATCACCGCGCCGTCGGGCATGTGCCGAGTGACGCCGCCCTCGACCCCCGGCACCATCTCGTTCCGGATGCGGATGTTGGCGAAGGTGCCGCGCACCATTACCTCGTGATTGCCGCGGCGCGCGCCGTAGGAATTGAAATCGGCCGGCCGCACCTGGTGCTCCATCAGGTACGCGCCGGCCGGGCTGTCCTTCTTGATCGAGCCGGCGGGCGAGATATGGTCGGTGGTGATGCTGTCGCCCAGGATGGCCAAGGGCCGGGCTTTCGCGACATCCGAAAGCGGACCCGGCTCCTTCGGCATGTTCTCGAAATAGGGCGGATAGGCGAGATATGTCGAGCCCGGGTTCCAGGTAAAGGTGACCCCGGCGGCGGGCTTGACCTTCCGCCATTCGGGCGGCCCCTGGAAGACGTCGGCGTAGCGCTTGCGGAACATCGGCGCGGTCACCGCCCGCTGCACGACCTCATTGATCTCCGTGGACGACGGCCAGATATCCTTGAGGTAGACGTCCTTGCCGTCGCGATCCGGGCCGAGCGCGTCCTTGGTGACGTCGACCTTCATCGAGCCGGCCAACGCATAGGCCACCACCAGAGGCGGCGAAGCGAGATAATTGGCGCGCACCTGCGGGCTGATGCGGCCTTCGAAATTGCGATTGCCGGAGAGCACGGCAGACACCACCAGCTCGCCCTCCTCGACCGCGTCCGAGATCGCTTCGGGCAGCGGACCGGAATTGCCGATGCAGGTGGTGCAGCCATAGCCGACGAGATTGAATCCGAGCGCGTCGAGATCGGCCTGCACGCCGGCGGCGGCGTAGTAATCCGTCACCACTTGGCTGCCCGGGGCAAGCGAGGTCTTGACCCAGGGCTTCACCTTCATGCCGCGCTTCACCGCGTTGCGTGCCAGCAAGCCGGCGCCGAGCATCACGCTCGGGTTCGAGGTGTTGGTGCAGGAGGTGATCGCCGCGATGACGATGTCGCCGTCCTGCAAAGAATAATTGGCGCCCTTGACCGGCACCGGCCCGCCATTCTTGCCCTTGCCGCGGGTAGCGGCGAGCTGCGGCATTTCGGCGGCGAAGGATTGCGTCACCCCCGAAAGCGGCACGCGATCCTGTGGTCGGCGCGGGCCGGCGAGCGATGGCTCGACCGAGCCGAGATCGAGGTCGAGCGTGTCGGTGAAGACCGGATCGGGCGCCTTCTCGTGATGCCACAGCCCTTGCGCCTTGGCATAGGCCTCGACCAGCTTCACCTGCTGCGGATCGCGGCCGGTGAGGGTCAGATACCGCACGGTTTCGGCATCGATGGGAAAGAAACCGCAGGTCGCACCGTATTCCGGCGCCATGTTGCCGATGGTGGCGCGATCGGCAAGCGCCAGCGAAGCAATGCCGGGGCCGTAGAACTCGACGAAGCGGCCGACGACGCCCTTCCAGCGCAGCATTTGCACGACAGTGAGCACAAGATCGGTCGCGGTCGAGCCTTCCCGCAACGCGCCATGCAGGCGAAAGCCCGTCACCTCGGGCAGCACCATCGAGATCGGCTGGCCAAGCATCGCGGCCTCGGCCTCGATGCCGCCGACGCCCCAGCCCAGCACCGACAGGCCGTTGATCATGGTCGTATGACTGTCGGTGCCGACCAGCGTGTCGGGATAGGCCACCGTCCTGCCGCCTTCCTCGGCGGTCCACACGACGCGCGCCAGATATTCGAGATTGACCTGATGGCAGATGCCCGTGCCGGGCGGCACGACGCGGAAATTGTCGAACGCGTCCTGGCCCCAGCGCAGGAAGGTATAGCGCTCGCCGTTGCGCTCGAACTCGACCTCCACGTTCTTGCGGAAGGAATCCTTGGAGGCGAAATTGTCGACCATCACCGAATGATCGATGACGAGATCGACCGGGCTCAGCGGATTGATCCTCTTCGGGTCGCCGCCCAGCCGCGACATCGCCTCGCGCATCGCCGCCAAATCGACCACCGCGGGCACGCCGGTTAGATCCTGCATGAGCACGCGCGCCGGCCGAAACGCGATCTCGCGTTCCGAGGTCTTGGTCTTGAGCCAGCTCGCCATCGCCTTGATGTCGTCGACGGTCACGGTGCGGCCGTTCTCCAGCCGCACCAGATTCTCGAGCAGCACTTTGAGCGAGAATGGCAGGCGAGAGATGTCGCCGAGACCGGCCGCCTGGGCCGCCGCCTCGAGGCTGAAATAATCGTAGGCCTTGCCGCCGACCTGCAGCGTGCGGCACGCTTTAAGCGAATCATGACCGATGACGGACAAGGCGGAAATCTCCCGTTTCTTCGTGATGTTTGTTGGGTTTCGCGCCGCCGAATATGGACCCGCGCGCCGCCGAGCGCCATGCCGTCGTGGTCGGCTTGACCCGCGCCGCGCGCATGGGTTTAGTAGTGCGCAAGAAACGAACAAGCGCGATTTTTGCCGCGGTCTGCAAGATATCGGGGAGATTAAGGGCATGGCGCTGGCCGAGACGCGTGAGCGGAACGCATCCGTCCGCGCGGCCGCGGATCTGCTCGATACCTTTCCCAAGCTGTTGTTCGAGCACGCGGCGAAACGCGGCGCGCGCCCGGCGTTCCGCGAAAAGGATTACGGCATCTGGCAAAGTTGGAGCTGGGCCGAGGCGGCGCGCGAGATCGAGGAATTCGCCGCGGGCCTCGCGGCCTTAGGCTTCAAGCGCGGCGACAAGCTCGCCGTGGCCGGCGACAATCGCCCGCGACTCTATTGGGCGATCAGCGCCGCGCAATGCCTGGGCGGCGTGCCGGTGCCGGTGTATCAGGATTCGGTCGCCGCCGAGATGAAGTTCGTCCTCGATCACGCCGAAGCGCGTTTCGCCATCGCCGAAAACCAGGAGCAGGTCGACAAGCTGATCTCCGTGCGGCCGGAATTGCCGGGGCTCGCCGCCATCGTCTTCCACCAGCCGCGCGGCATGCGTCACTACAACCAGGAATTCCTGCTCTCCTACGAAAGAGTGCAGGAAAATGGCCGCGCCAGGCTCGCCACCGACCCGGATTTCGTCAAGCGCGAGGTTGCCAAGGGCAACGGTGCCGATCTTGCCATCATCCTCTACACCTCGGGCACCACCGGCACGCCCAAGGGGGTGATGCTGACCTACGACAACGTGCGCAAGACCGCGGCCAACGCCGTGGCATTCGACCGTCTCGGCGCCGACGAGGAAGTGCTGTCCTACCTGCCGATGGCCTGGGTCGGCGATCATGTCTTCTCATTCGGCCAGGCCTATGTCGCGGGCTATTGCATCTCCTGCCCGGAATCGGGCGCCACCGTGATGACCGATCTGAAGGAGTTGGGGCCCACCTATTTCTTCTCGCCGCCGCGCGTCTGGGAAAGCATCCTGACCCAGGTGATGATCCGCATCGAGGATTCCGGCTGGCTGAAGCGCAGGCTGTTTCACTATTTCATGGGCGTCGCGCGCCGCGCGGGCGGATCGCTCCTCGACGGCAGGCCGGTCTCCTTCAAGGACCGGCTGCTCTACCGCATCGGCGACGGGCTCATCTACGGGCCCCTGAAGAACGTGCTCGGCATGAGCCGCATCCGCGTCGCCTACACCGCCGGCGAGGCGATCGGCCCCGACATCTTCAACTTTTTCCGTTCGCTCGGCATCAACGTCAAGCAGCTCTACGGCATGACCGAGGCGGCGGTGTTCCTGTGCATGCAGCCCGACGGCGCGGTAAAGCTGGACACGGTCGGCATGCCGATCAAGGACGTCGAACTGCTGATCGCCGATAGCGGCGAGGTGCTCTATCGCAGCCCCGGCGTCTTCGCGGGCTATTACCGCAACCCCGAGGCGACGGCCGAGACCAAGCGCAAGGACGGTTGGACCCATTCGGGCGACGCCGGCTTCCTCGGCGACGACGGGCAGCTTCGCATCATCGACCGCGCCAAGGACGTGGGAAAGCTCAAGGACGGCACGCTCTTCGCGCCCAAGTTTCTCGAGAACAAGCTCAAATTCTTCTCGACCATCAAGGAGGCGGTGGTGTTCGGCGCCGGACGCGATTACGTCGCCGCCATCATCAACATCGACCCCGAAGCGGTCGGCAACTGGGCCGAGAAGCGCGGTATCGCTTCGGGGAGTTACCAGGAGCTTGCCTCGCTCGAACCGGTCTATGACCTGATCGCCGAATGCGTGGACAAGGTGAACCGCGATCTCGCGGCCGAGCCGCATTTGACCGGTTCGCAAATCCGCCGATTCCTCATCCTGCACAAGGAGCTCGACGCCGACGACGGCGAATTGACCCGCACGCGCAAGGTGCGCCGCAGCCTGGTCGGCGAGCGTTTCAAGCCGCTGGTCGACGCGCTCTATTCCAGCGCCGATAGCGGCCGCATCGAGAGCGAAGTCACCTTCGAGGACGGTCGCAAGGGCCTGATGCGCGCCACGCTCCGGATCCGCGACGTAGCACCGGCCCCGCCGTTGCGGCAGGCGGGCTGAACGGCATGACCGGGGGAAAAATAATCGGCGAGACGATCCTCGAGGCGCGCGCGATCAGCCTGTCCTTCGGCGGGGTCAAGGCGCTCCTCGACGTCAGCCTGTCGATTCGCGCGCATGAGGTGCTGGCGATCATCGGCCCCAACGGCGCCGGCAAGACCTCCATGCTCAACGTCATCAACGGCTTCTATCATCCGCAGCACGGCACCATCACCTATAAGGGCCGCGAGCGGCGCCGCATGCGGCCCCACGAAGCGGCGGCGCAGGGCATTGCCCGCACCTTCCAGAATGTCGCCCTGTTCCGCGGCATGACGACGCTCGACAACATCATGACCGGCCGGCTGCTGAAGATGCGGCGCAATTTTCTCTGGCAGACGCTGCATTGGGGACCGGCGCTGACCGAGGAGCTCGTGCACCGCGCCTTCGTCGAGCGCATCATTGATTTCCTCGAGATCGAGGCGATCCGCAAGACGCCGGTTGGTCAGCTTCCCTATGGATTGCAGAAGCGCGTCGAGCTCGGTCGCGCGCTGGCGATGGAGCCGGAGCTTCTGCTCCTCGACGAGCCGATGGCCGGCATGAATGTCGAGGAGAAGGAGGATATGTCGCGCTTCATCCTCGACGTCAACGACGAGTTCGGTACCACCATCGCGCTGATCGAGCACGACATGGGCGTCGTCATGGACATCAGCGACCGCGTCGTAGTGCTCGATTACGGCCGCAAGATCGCCGACGGCGCGCCGGCCGAAGTGCGCGCCAATCGCGACGTGATCGACGCCTATCTCGGCGTCGCGCACGAGGCGGCATAGGAGTCGAACATGGAATTCCTCCAGGCGATCCTGGTCACGCCCTTCGTCTCGATGTGGGAAAATCCCGAATTCCTGCTCGAAGTGATCATCGGCGGGCTGCTGACCGGCGTCATGTACTCGCTGGTGGCGCTTGGATTCGTGCTTATCTACAAGGCGTCGGGCGTGTTCAATTTTGCGCAGGGCACCATGGTGCTCTTCGCCGCGCTGACCTTCGTCGGCTTGCTGGAGCGCGGCCTACCGATCTGGGCATCGTTCCTGGTCGCGGCGCTGGCGATGATCGCCATCGCCTTCCTGATCGAGCGTTTCATGCTGCGGCCGCTGGTCAACCAGGAGCCGATCATTCTGTTCATGGCGACGATCGGCCTGACCTATCTGCTCGACGGCTTCGGCGAGATCGTCTGGGGCGGCGACGTCCATCCGCTCGACATCGGCATCCCGAACGATCCGCTCATGATCGGCGGCATCCTGGTCAACGAGTTCGATC
Source organism: Allostellaceae bacterium (assembly GCA_035648735.1). Classification (GTDB taxonomy): domain Bacteria; phylum Pseudomonadota; class Alphaproteobacteria; order ATCC43930; family CGMCC-115725; genus REEB95. Next base: position 37,466 of record DASRKX010000066.1, on the reverse strand, counting down.
TGGTCGCGGCGCTGGTTTGCGGCGTGCTGGTCGCCGGGCTGGCGGTGCTGTTCCAGAAGACCGCAATCGGCCGCGCGTTGCGCGCCGTCGCCGACGATCACCAGGCGGCGCTGTCGGTCGGCATTCCCTTGAAGACCATCTGGGTCATCGTCTGGTCGGTCGCCGGCATCGTCGGGCTAGTCGCCGGCATTCTGTGGGGCAGCAACCTCGGGGTGCAGTTCTCGATCTCGCTGGTGGCGCTGAAGGCGCTACCGGTGCTGATCCTCGGCGGGCTGACCTCGGTGCCGGGCGCCATCGTCGGCGGCTTGATCGTCGGATCCGGCGAGAAGGTCGCGGAAGTGTTCTGGGCGCCCGCCACTGGCGGCGCCATCGAGGATTGGTTCGCCTATGCGCTGGCGCTGATCTTCCTGCTGTTCCGTCCGCAGGGGCTGTTCGGCGAGCGCATCATCGAGCGGGTGTAGCGCTCGATGCTCTATCGCGAATCCGGACAATTCAAGACGAGCTACAGCGCGGACCAGGCGATCTTCCCGATTCGCCAGGACCGCATCATGGCGGCATTGGCGCTCGTCCTCGCCTTCGTCGCGGTACCGCTGCTCGCCAGCGAATACTGGCTGCTCACGATCATGATCCCGTTCCTCGTATTCTCTCTTGCCGCAATCGGCCTCAACATCCTGACCGGTTATGCCGGGCAGGTCTCGCTCGGGACCGGCGGCTTCATGGCGGTGGGCGCCTTCGCGACCTACAAGCTCACCACGGCGTTTCCGGGACTCAACATCGTCGTCATCTTCGTCATCGCCGGAATCATCACCGCCGCGGTCGGCATGCTGTTCGGCTGGCCCAGCCTGCGCATCAAAGGCTTCTACCTGGCGGTGGCGACGCTCGCTTCGCAGTTCTTCCTCATCTGGATGTTCAACAAATTCCCGTGGTTCAACAATTACACGTCCTCGGGCGTGATCTCGGCACCGCCGCGCGCGGTCTTCGGCAATTTCTTCGTCACCGGCGCCGAGGCTAGCCCGATCAACAAATACCTCTTCGTGCTGACCGCGGTGGCGATCCTGGCACTCGCCGCCAAGAATCTGGTGCGCGGCCGGATCGGGCGCGAATGGATGGCGATCCGCGACATGGACATCGCCGCCGAGATCATCGGCATCAGGCCGCTGCGCGCCAAGCTGCTGGCCTTCGCCGTCAGCTCGTTCTATTGCGGCATCGCGGGCGCCATGTGGGCCTTCATCTACACCGGCGGCGTCGAGGCGCTCGCCTTCGACATCGACCGCTCGTTCCAGATCCTGTTCATGATCATCATCGGCGGCATGGGGAGCATCCTGGGATCTTTCCTCGGCGCCGGATTCATCATCCTGCTGCCGATTCTGCTCGAGAACCTGCCGGTCTCGCTCGGCTTCGACATTCCGGTCAATTACATCAGCAACATGCAGTCGATGATCTTCGGCGCGCTGATCATTTTCTTCCTCGTCATCGAGCCGCGCGGGCTGGCGCGACTCTGGCAGATCGGCAAGGAGAAGCTGCGGATGTGGCCGTTCCCGTACTAAGCACGCTATCGCGCGCGGCCACCTCAAATCGGGCTGCGGGGAGCCTCATTCCATGAGATTTGCACGGCCCGATGCGCCGGAGTAGCTTACCCGGAAAGGGCGGCGCGAGCGAAGATCGCCTTGGATAACCTTGGGAGGATCAAATGCATATGAGAGGTTTATGGCTTGCGGCCGTGGCGGTCGCCGCCTTCGGTTTCGGCTTGGCGGCGGAACAGGCGCTGGCGCAGAACGAGCAATTCGTTCCGCGCCTGGTCTATCGCACCGGCCCCTACGCCCCGAACGGCATTCCTTTTGCCGACGGCTACGCGGATTACCTCGACATGATCAACGCGCGCGACGGCGGCGTCGGCCACGTCAAGATCACCTACGAAGAATGCGAGACCAACTATAACAACGACAAGGGCGTCGAGTGCTATGAGCGCCTCAAGAATCACGGGCCCACCGGCGCGAGCTGGGTCGATCCGCTGTCGACCGGCATCACCTACGCGCTGATCGAGCGCGCCACCGCCGACCATATCCCGGTCGTATCGATGGGCTATGGCCGCGCGGACGCCAGCTACGGCGCGGCGTTCCCCTATGTCTTCACCTATCCCGCGACGTATTGGGATTCGGCCGACGCGATGATCACCTATATCGCGCAGCAAGAAGGCGGAATCGACAAGCTCAAGGGCAAGAAGATCGCCCTCGTCTATCACGACAGCGCCTACGGCAAGGAGCCGATCTCGACGCTCGAAGCGCTGGCGGCGCAGGACGGCTTCACTTTCCTTAAATTCGCCGTATCGCCCCCGGGCATCGACCAGAAGGCGACCTGGCTGCAGATCCGCCAGCAGAAACCCAACTATGTGCTGATGTGGGGTTGGGGCGTGATGAACTCGACCGCCGTCAAGGAAGCGGCCGCCGTGGGCTATCCCATGGACCATTTCATCGGCGTGTGGTGGTCGGGCGCCGAGCCCGACGTGGTGCCGGCGGGCGCCGGGGCCAAGGGTTACAAGGCCACGCAATTCACCGGCGTGGGCGCCGACTACCCGGTGATCCGGGACATCCTCAAATACGTCTACGGCCAAGGCAAAGGGCACACGACGAAGGATAAGGTCGGCGAGGTGCTCTACAACCGCGGCGTCGTCAACGCGATGTACGATACCGAGGCGTTGCGCGTCGCGCAGGGCAAGTTCGGCGCCAAGCCCCTGAAGGGCGAGCAGATCCAGTGGGGCTTCGAGCACCTCAACATGACGACCGAGCGCATCGCCGCGCTCGGCGCCGAGGGTCTCGCCCAGCCGATCAGGCTCAGTTGCAGCGACCACGAAGGCGGCGGCAATGTCCGCGTCACCCAGTGGGACGGCACGCACTGGAACTTCGTTTCGGGTTGGATCGAGCCGCACCACGATATGATCCGGAAGATGTATCAGGACTCGGCCCTCGCCTACGCCAAGGAAAAGGGCATCACGCCGCGGGACTGCTCCAAGGTCACCGCGTCGAACAACTAGAGCCTGAGCCCGAGGCGCTCGTGGCGGCGGATAAGGATCTCCTCGACGTCAACAACATCGAGGTCATCTACAACCGCGTCATCCTGGTGCTGAAGGGCGTATCGCTGAAGGTTCCCGAGGGGGGCATCGTCGCCCTCCTCGGGGCCAACGGCGCCGGCAAGACCACCACCCTCAAGGCCATTTCAAATTTGCTGCGCGCCGAGCGCGGCGAGGTCACCAAGGGCGCGATCACCTATGCGGGCCGCCGCATCGACAATCTTTCGCCGCACGATCTGGTGAAGCGCGGCGTCGTGCAGGTGATGGAGGGCCGGCATTGTTTCGGCCATCTCACCGTCGAGGAAAATCTGCTGACCGGCGCCTTCACCCGGCGCGACGGCCGCGCCCGCATCAGGGATTCGCTCGGCCGTGTCTACGGCTTCTTCCCGCGCATCAAGGAGCGTCGCGGCGCCCTTGCCGGCTACATCTCGGGCGGCGAGCAGCAGATGACGGCGCTCGGCCGCGCGCTCATGGCCAATCCCAAGATGATCCTGCTCGACGAGCCGTCGATGGGATTGGCGCCGCAGATCGTCGAGGAGATTTTCGAGATCGTGAAGCGCCTCAACGGCGAGGCCGGCGTGAGCTTCCTCCTGGCCGAGCAGAACACCAATATCGCGCTCAACTACGCCGATTATGGCTATGTGCTGGAAAATGGCCGCGTCGTCATGGACGGCCCCGCGACGAATCTGCGCGCCAACGAGGATGTGAAGGAATTCTATCTCGGATTGTCCGCGACCGGGCGGCGCAGCTACCGCGAGGTCAAGCACTACCGCCGGCGCAAGCGCTGGCTCGCCTAGGTGCCGCTTCCCTTTTTCGACGCGCTGGAGACACGGAACCCCGATTCGCGCGAGCGCGATCTGCTGGCGGCGCTGCCGGCGCAGATCGCCCACGCCAAGGCCAAGGCGCCATATTACGCGCGGGTGCTGGCCGACGTGAATCCGGCGGCGGTGTCGAGCCGCGCGGCGTTGGCCGCGTTGCCGGTGACCCGCAAGAACGATCTCATCGACCTCCAGAAAAAGGCGCCGCCCTTCGGCGGCCTGGCGGCGATCCCGCCGGGCGCGGCCGCGCGCGTGTTCATGTCGCCGGGACCGATCTACGAGCCCGAGGGGCGCAAGGCCGATTTCTGGCGGCTGGCGCGCGCGCTGCACGCTGCGGGATTCCGCCGTGGCGACCTGGTCCATAACAGCTTCGCCTATCACCTGACCCCGGGCGGCGCGATGCTCGAAAGCGCGGCGCTGGCGCTCGGCTGTTCGGTCTTTCCGGGCGGCGTCGGCCAGACCGAATTGCAGCTGCGCGCCATGACCGAACTCTCCCCCGCCGCCTATGTCGGGACGCCGTCCTTCCTCAAGATCCTGCTCGACCGGGCTCGCGAGACCGGCGCGGACATTTCGTCGCTCAAGCGCGCCGTGGTCTCGGGCGAGGCGTTCCCGCCGCCGTTGCAGCAGACGATGCGGGAATCCGGCATCGACGCCTATCAATGCTACGTCACCGCCGATCTGGGCCTGATCGCCTACGAGAGCGCAGCGCGCGAAGGCCTGATCCTCGACGAGCAGATCATCGTCGAGCTGCTGCGTCCCGGGACCGGCGATCCGGTCGCGCCCGGCGAGGTCGGCGAGGTGACGGTGACGTTGCTCGACGAAACTTATCCGCTGCTGCGCTTCGCCACCGGCGACCTCTCCGCCCTGCTGCCGGGGAAAAGCCCGTGCGGCCGCACCAACGCGCGCATCCGCGGCTGGCTGGGCCGCGCCGACCAGACCACCAAGGTCAAGGGGCTGTTTGTCCATCCGGCGCAGATCGCGGAAATCCTGAAACGGCACCCGCCGCTGGCGCGCGGACGATTGATCGTCACCAACGACGGCACCAGCGACGCGCTGATTCTCGAAGCTGAGGCGCCGGCGGATGCCGATGCCGGTCTGGCGCGTGCGGCGGAGGCGACGCTGGCCGCCGTCACGAGGCTCAAGGGCGCGGTCCGGCTGGTGGCGGCGGGAAGCCTGCCGATTGACGGGAAAGTGATCGATGATCGCCGGCCGCCGGTGGGTAAAGCGGAGGATTCCGGAGAAAAGCCTGGGGTAAAAACGTGACATGCGTGGGCAGGTCGACAAATCATAGTTTCGCCATACTTCCTTCGAAATGGGGTCTCATTCCCCCGTTTAAGTCCATGGCGGTGAGAGACTTCTGGCTTTTGGCTCGTCTCGCATCTCTATGAAGCGGTCGCCCCCCGACCGCTCCCATTCGACGGCCTCGGTATCTCCCCCACCGAGGCCGTCATTTTTTGTGCGGATTTGCCGCCGCGGCGTGAAGTGGCATAGTCCCGCGGCATGCTCCCCACTCCCGGCGCCCCCGCCCTTGCCGGCCAAGGCCTAGCCTGCCGCCGCGGCGAGCGCCTCGTCTTCACCGGACTCGATTTCGCGGTTCAGCCCGGCGGCGCGCTGCTGCTCACCGGCGCCAACGGCACCGGCAAGACCAGCCTGCTGCGGCTGATGGCCGGGCTGGCGCCCCCGGCCGCCGGCGCGATCTTCCGGGACGGAAAGCCGGCCGCCGAGGATGCGGCGGCGCATCGCGCGCGGCTGCGCTATGTCGGCCATCAGGACGCGTTGAAGCCGGTGCTGTCGGCACGGGAGAATTTGGCCTTCTGGGCGCGGCTGCAGGGCGGCGACGGAACCCATGTCGATGCCGCGCTGGCGCGCTTCCGTCTCGCGTCGCGCGCCGATTGGCCGTGCCGCCACCTTTCCGCCGGCGAGCGCAAGCGGCTGGCGCTGGCGCGGCTCGAAGCGGCGCCGGCGCGGCTCTGGCTGCTCGACGAGCCGACCTCGCACCTCGATGAATCGGCACAGGACGATCTGCTCGCGCTCATTGCCGAGCACCGCAGCGGCGGCGGCAGCGTCGTCATCGCAACGCATGTAGCGCTGCCGATCCCGGGCCCCGCACGCTTGTCGCTGGCGGAATTCGCGCCCGGGCGGGCCGCATGAGCGGATTCGCGGCACTCACCGCGCGCGAACTCCGGCTGGCGCTGCGCCAGGGCGGCGATTTTGCCAATGTCGTCGCCTTCTTCGCGCTGGCAGTCATTCTCTTTCCCTTCGGCATCGGGCCCGAACCGGCGCTCCTCGCGCGCATCGCGTCCGGCGTGCTCTGGGTGACGGCGCTGCTCGCCGCCTTGCTCTCGCTCGAGCGGCTGTTCGAGCCGGACTACCAGGACGGCAGCCTCGAGCAGCTCGTCCTGGCACCCGTGCCGCTCGAGCTGCAGGTGCTCGCGAAATGCCTGGCGCATTGGCTGGTGACCGGCCTGCCGCTGACCATTATCGCGCCGCTGCTCGGGTTGTTTCTACACTTGCCGTCCGCAGACTACCTGTCGCTGGTGCTGGCGATGGCGCTCGGCACGCCGACTCTGAGTCTCATCGGCGCGATCGGCGCGGCGCTGGCGCTGGGCGCGCGGCGCGGCGGCGTGCTGCTGTCGCTCCTGGTCTTGCCGCTTTACATCCCGGTGCTGATCTTCGGCGTGGCGGCGAGCGAGGCGGCGGCGATGGGTTTGTCGCCCCGGCCGCATCTGCTGCTGCTGGCGGCGCTGCTCGCGGCAGCGTTGGCGCTGGCGCCTTGGGCAGCGGCGGCAAGCCTGCGCGGCGCGCTGGAATAGCGCATGGCCCGACTCACCCCGTTGCGCTAGAACCACGATCATGCAGCGCTTCGCCAATCCCGCCCGGTTCATGAAACTGTCGGCCGCCTTGCTGCCCTGGTGCGCAATGGCCGCGGCATTGCTGCTGGCTGCGGGCTTCTATCTGGCGCTCTTCGTGGCGCCGCCCGATTACCAGCAGGGCGAGGCGGTGCGCATCATGTACATCCACGTGCCTTCGGCTTGGATGGCGAGCCTGGTCTATGCGCTGTTGGCGCTGGCCAGCGCTGTCGGATTGGTCTGGCGCCATCCCCTCGCGCACATCGCCGCCGAGGCTGCGGCGCCCTTAGGTGCTGGGTTCACCTTGATGTGCCTGGTCACCGGCTCGCTCTGGGGCGAGCCGATGTGGGGCACCTGGTGGGTGTGGGATGCGCGGCTGACCTCGGTGCTGGTGCTGTTCTTCCTCTATCTGGGCTTTATCGCGCTGGCGCATGCCTTCGACGACCGCAGCCGCGGTACGCGCGCCGCCGCCATCCTCGCGCTGGTCGGCGTGGTCAATCTGCCGATCATAAAATTCTCGGTCGATTGGTGGAACACGCTGCACCAGCCGGCCAGCGTCTTCCGCATCGGCGGCCCGACCATCGCGCCGTCGATGCTGTGGCCGCTGCTGGTGATGGCGCTCGGCTTCATGTTGTTCTTCGCCGCGCTGCTGCTGCTGCGCATGCGCACGGCGCTGATGGATGCCAAGCTGCGCGCGCTCAAATTCGGAGCGGCCTGATGGATTGGGCGGCCTTCTTCGCCATGGGCGGTTATGCGCGCTTCGTCTGGCCGGCCTATGGCCTCGCGCTGCTGGTCATGCTCGCCATGTTGGCCTACGCGCTTTGCGCCTATTGCCGCGCCAAGCGCGCGCTCGACGCGCAGGAGCGTTCATGACTCGCAAGCGGCGGCGGCTCTATTTCGTCCTCGGCGGGGTGGCGCTGCTCGGCATTGCCACCGCACTGACGCTGTCGGCGCTCAACGACAATCTCGTCTTTTTCTACAGCCCGACCGAACTTCTCGCCAAAGGACCGCCGCCGGGGCGCATGGTGCGGATCGGCGGGCTGGTCGAGGCCGGCAGCCTGAAGCGCGAGGCCGACGGCCTGACGGTCGATTTCAGGGTGACCGACACCAACCGCGCGCTTCCGGTAACCTATCGGGGCGATCTTCCCGATCTTTTCCGCGAGGGCCAGGGCGTCGTGGTCGAAGGCAAGTTGCAGGGCGATACATTCCAGGCGTCGAACGTGCTGGCCAAGCACGACGAGCGCTATATGCCGCCCGAAGTCGCCGCCGCCCTGAAGAAGGAGGGCCGGTGGCGCGAAGGCGAGCCCGGCGGGCCGGTGCCGATGGCGAGTCCCGAGCAATGACCGTCGCGCTGCCATGATTATCGAGCTGGGCCATTTTGCGCTGATCCTCGCGCTCTTCGTCGCATTGCTGCAGGCGGGGCTGGGCCTGCGCGGCGCGGCGCTGAACCACGGCGGGTTGATGGCGGCGTCGCGCATGGCGGCGCTGGCGCAATTCGCGCTGATCGCCCTGGCCTTCGCCACGCTGGTGCATGCCTATGTCACGTCGGATTTCTCGGTCGTCAACGTCGCCGAGAACAGCCACACCGCCAAGCCGCTGCTCTACAAGCTGACCGGCGTGTGGGGCAACCACGAGGGCTCGATGGTGCTGTGGGTCCTCATCCTGTCGCTCTATGGCGGCGCGGTGGCGTGGTTCGGCGATGCCATGCCGCCGCGGCTCTGTTCTCGCGTGCTGGCGGTCAAAGGCCTGATCGCCATCGGCTTCCTGCTCTTCATCCTCTTCACCTCCAACCCGTTCCTGCGCATCGAGCCGGCACCGGCCAACGGGTTGGGCCTCAACCCGATCCTGCAGGATCCCGGCTTGGCCTTTCACCCCCCCTTCCTTTATCTGGGCTATGTCGGCAATTCGGTCGCCTTTGCCTTCGCCGTGGCGGCGCTGATCGAGGGCAAGGTCGACGCCGCCTGGGCGCGCTGGGTCCGGCCGTGGACGCTAGCCTCGTGGTGCTGCCTGACGCTCGGCATCGCCATGGGCAGTTGGTGGGCCTATTACACGCTGGGCTGGGGCGGCTGGTGGTTCTGGGACCCGGTCGAGAACGCCTCGCTCATGCCGTGGCTTGCCGGCACCGCGCTGCTGCATTCGGCGATCGTCGTCGAGCGGCGCGACACGCTGAAGAGCTGGACCGTGCTGCTCGCCATCCTGACGTTTTCCCTCTCCCTGGTCGGTACGTTCCTAGTGCGCTCCGGCGTGCTGACCTCGGTGCATGCCTTCGCGCTCGACCCGGCGCGCGGCGTCTTCATCCTGGCGCTGCTCGTCGTCGCCATCGGCGGCTCGCTGGCGCTCTATGCCTGGCGCGCGCCGGCGCTGGCGCCCGGCGGCCTCTTCGCGCCGATCTCGCGCGAGGGCGCGCTGCTGTTCAACAACCTGATCCTCGCCTGCTGCGCCGCCACCGTCTTCATCGGCACGCTGTATCCGCTGTTCCTCGACGCGGTCGGCGGCCCGAAGCTGTCGGTGGGCTTTCCGTTCTTCAATCGCACCTTCGTGCCGTTGATGATTCCGCTGCTGCTGGCCATGCCGATCGGCCCGCTGCTGGCCTGGAAGCGCGGCGATCTGCTCGGCGCGCTACAGCGCTTGTGGGTCGCCTTCGCCGGCGCCTTGGTCGCGGCGCTGGTGGCGCTCTATGCCAGCGGCGGCGGCCCGATCCTCGCCGTCTTCGGTATCGGCCTGGCCGGCTGGATGGCGACCGGCGCGCTGGTCGAGCTGGCCGAGCGGCTACAGCTCTTCCGCGTGCCGCTCGCCGATAGCGCCCGGCGCGCGCTCGGCCATCCGCGCGCCGCCTGGGGCATGACGCTGGCGCATCTCGGCATGGCCGTCACCGTCGCCGGCATATCCGCCTCGGCCTTCGAGCAGGAACGCATCGAAATCATGCATCTGGGACAGCAGATCGATGTTGCCGGCTATACGCTGCGGCTCGACGGCATCGGCAAGCATGACGGCGACAACTACACCGCCGATGCGGCCGAATTCACGCTCTTGTCCAAGGGACGGAGCATCGCGGAACTTGCGCCGGAGCGCCGCTTCTTCACGCTGCAGCAGCAGACGGTGAGCAAGACCGCGATCCACACCAATTTGCTGGCGGATTTCTACGTGGCGCTGGGCGATCCCGACGGCAATGGCGGCTGGGCGGTGCGCGCCTATTGGAAACCGCTGACTCCCTTTATCTGGCTGGGCGGCGTCCTCATGGCCTTCGGCGGCGCGGTCAGCCTGAGCGACCGGCGCTGGCGCCTCGGCTTCGCGACGCGGCGCGCCAAGGCGCCACCCGACGGCAAACGCGCATGAGTTGGCGCCGCGCGCTGTTCCTGCTGCCGCTGGTGCTGTTCATGGCGCTGGCCGCCTATCTTTTCCACGGCCTGGCGCCCGACCGGGATCCGCAGCTCCTGCCCTCGGCGCTGATCGACAAGCCCGCCCCTGCCTTCCGTCTCGTAGCGCTCGCCGGCAACAGGGTGCTCGCCGGCGAGGACCTCAAGGACCAGGTCGTGCTGATCAATTTCTTCGCGTCGTGGTGCGTGCCCTGTCGCGCGGAGCATCCGGTGCTGATGAATCTGGCGCGCCGGGACACCGTCCGGCTCTACGGCATCGCCTATAAGGACAAGCCCGAGAACGCGGCCAAGTTCATTCAGGATCTCGGCAACCCGTTCCGCGCCATCGGCCTCGACGACACGGGCCGCACCGCCATCGATTTCGGCGTCTATGGCGTGCCGGAGACCTATGCCCTCGACCGCACCGGCCGCATCCGCTGGCGTCATGTTGGGCCCCTGACCGACGATATCGTGCGGCAGGAGATCGTGCCCCTGCTCAAGCAGCTGGGCGCATCGTGAAACGGCTGGCGCTGGCCGTTTTCTATCTCATGGCGCTTGTCGTGCCCGCTCTGGCGGTCGAGCCCAACGAAAGGCTGGCCGACCCGGCGCTCGAAGCGCGCGCCCGCGCCGTCGGCCGCGAGCTGCGCTGCCTCGTCTGCCAGAATGAATCGATCGACGAATCGGGCGCCGACCTGGCGCACGATCTGCGCGTCATCCTGCGCGAGCGCATCCAGGCCGGCGACAGCGACGCCCAGGCGATCAAATACCTCACCGACCGCTACGGCGATTTCGTCCTGTTGAAGCCGCCGGTCGAGCCCGCCACGTATCTCCTGTGGTTCTCGCCGCTGCTGCTGATAATGATCGGCGGCGGCGGCATCGCGCTCTATTTGCGCCGCCACCGGCCGGAGCCGGACGACACGCCGCTGAGCGCCCCGGAGCGCAACCGCCTCGACAGGCTGCTGCGCGGCGAGGGCGAATGATCTTCGCGCTGGTGCTCGCCTTCACGACCGTGGCCGTGCTGTGCGCCATCCTGGCGCCGCTGTGGCGCGCGATGCCGCCGGTGAGCGGCCGCGCCCTCGACCGCGCCGTCTATCGCGACCAGCTCGACGAAATCGACCGCGACCTGGAACGCGGCACGGTCGCGCCCGACGACGCCGACCGGGCGCGGCGCGAGGTCGAACGCCGCATCCTGGCCTCCGCACCCGTTGCCGAGCCCGCCGCCAGCCCGCCGCTGCGCTGGCTGGCGGCGATGCTGGGCGGCCTTGCCGGCTTAGGCGCCATCGGGCTCTACCTCCTCTTCGGCACGCCCGGATTGCCCGATCTACCTTATGGCCACCGCATTTCGCCGGAAGCGCAGCAGGCGATGATCCAGGGCATGGTCGACAGCCTCGCCGCGCGACTCCAGGAGCATCCCGACGATGTCGACGGCTGGCTCATGCTGGGCCGCTCCTATGCGGTGACCGGCGAGAATGCCAAGGCGGCCGACGCCTATGAGCACGCCCGCGGCTTGAAGCCGAACGATCCCTCGATCGCGCTCAACGAGGCGGAGGCGCTGCTCGCCGACCGCAAGCTCGAGGATCCGATCTCCGAACGCGTGATCGCCCTGTTGAAGTCGATCGAGGCCCGCCAGCCGGATGAACCGCTGGCGCTGTGGTTCCTCGGCATGGCGGCGGCGCAGCAGCGCGACCGGGTGGGCGCGCGACAGTATTGGCAGCATTTGCTGCGGGTGATGCCGTCCGACGCGCCCGAGCGCAAGACGGTGAGCGCGGCCTTGGCGGCGATCCAGGATAAGTGACCGCGCGGCGCCCGCACGCGCGACGCGAATTTCTCGCGCGGGTCAATTCGCGCTGAACGACGCCTCGGTTTTGCCGCGGATTTCCTCGACCGTGACGCCCGGAGCGCGCTCCAAAAGCCGCATTCCCGTGCCGCCATGCTTGTCGATCTCGAAGACGCCGAGATCGGTGACGACGAGATCGACGACGCGCGAGCCGGTGAGCGGCAGGGTGCAGCGTTTCAACAGTTTCGGCCCGTCCTTGGCCGAATGCTCCATCACCACGACGACCTTTTTCACGCCGGCGACGAGGTCCATGGCGCCGCCCATGCCTTTCACCACCTTGCCCGGAATCATCCAATTCGCGAGATCGCCGTTCTCGGCAACCTGCATCGCGCCGAGGATCGAGAGGTCCATATGCCCGCCGCGGATCATGCCAAAGCTGTCGGCGCTCGAGAAATAGCTCGTCGTCGGCAGCTCGGTCACGGTCTGCTTGCCGGCATTGACGAGATCGGGGTCTTCCTCGCCCTCATAGGGGAACGGCCCCATGCCGAGCATGCCGTTCTCGCTCTGGAGCTGAACTTTCATGCCGGAGGGAATGAAATTCGACACCAGGGTGGGAATGCCGATACCGAGATTGACATAGAAGCCGTCGCGCAATTCCTTGGCCGCGCGCGCCGCCATTTCTTCGCGTGTCCAGGGCATGGGTCAGCTCCTCTTCCTCACCGTGCGGAATTCAATCCGCTTTTGCGGGTTTTTGACGTGCACGATGCGCTTCACGAAGATGCCGGGCGTCATGATCTGGTCGGGATCGATTTGGCCGGGCTCGACCAGATGCTCGACCTCGGCCACGGTCATCTTGCCCGCCGTCGCCATCACCGGATTGAAATTACGCGCGGTCTTCCGGTAGACGAGGTTGCCCTCGGTATCGCCCTTCCAGGCATGCACGATCGACAGATCCGCGACGATGCCCCGCTCCATCACGTAATGTTCGCCGTCGAAGTCATGGGTCTCCTTGCCTTCGGCGATGATCGTGCCGTAGCCGGTCTTCGTGTAGAAGGCGGGGATGCCGGCGCCGCCGGCGCGGATACGCTCCGCCAGCGTGCCTTGCGGATTGAATTCGAGCTCGAGCTTGCCGTCGAGGAAAAGCTGGGCGAAGAGCTTGTTTTCGCCGACATAGGACGAGATCATCTTCTTGATCTGCCCGGTCTCCAAGAGCAGCCCCAGACCGGCGCCGTCGATTCCCGCATTGTTGGAGACGATCGTGAGGTTCTTCACCCCCGCCTGGCGGAGCGCGGCGATCAGCGCGTCGGGCACGCCGCACAGGCCGAACCCGCCCGACATGATCAGCATGCCGTCGCGCAAAACGCCTTTCAGCGACGCTTCGGCCGTCGGATAGACCTTGTTCGCCATGCCCGGTGCGCTCCCTTTTATTCTTTACCGCCGATCATGACATAACATGGCCGGCGCTTTAGGCCGAGGCGATCTTGTCGATCGCTCGAGCCAGCTTGATATCGAGGGCCGACAAGCCGCCGGCGTCGTGGGTCGACAGCGTGATCTCGACTTTGTTGTAGACGTTGAACCATTCGGGATGGTGGTCCATCTTTTTGGCGAGCACGGCGACCTTGGACATGAAGCCCCAGGCCTCGTTGAAGGTACGGAATTGAAACTTCTTCTTGATCGCGTCGCGGCCCGTCACCTTGCGCCAGCCTTTGATTCCCTTGAGCGCCTTGGCGCGTGCCGCGCCGGTCAGTTTTTCGACCATTTCCGCCTCCCTGGAGCTGCATGAGCGAGAACGAGAAGAAGATCCTGGCACCCAGTCTCGCCGATCTCGACGCCATGGCCAACCATGCCCTGGAATCGATCCCCGCCAAGCTGAAACGGCACGTTGGCGCCGTGGTGATCCGCGTCGAGGAATTCCCCGACGAGGATACCGAGAAGGAGATGGCGCTCGAAAGCCCGTTCGACATCCTCGGCCTCTATCGCGGCGTCGGGCTGCCGCATAAGAGCGTCTCCGACCCGCGGCCGCATATCGACATGATCTTCCTCTACCGCCGGCCGATCCTCGATTACTGGTGCGAGACCGGCGAGGAATTGGAGCATGTCGTACGCCATGTGCTGATCCATGAGATCGGCCATCATTTCGGCTTCTCGGACGACGACATGGAGCGCATCGAGACGGAAGGCTAGAGCAGCGCCCGGATGCGCCGCCGCAACGCGGGCAAGAGATCGCGCGCGAACCACGGATTCTGCTCCGCCCAAAAGGTCGTCCGCCAGGAGGGATGCGGCAGCGGCCAATAATCCGGCCGATAGTCGCGCCAGGCCTTGACCGTCTCGGTCATGCTGCCGCGCGCGCGGTCCTTCAGGTAGTAGTCGAGCGCATAGGAGCCGACGAGCAAGGTGAGCTCGATCCGCGACAGCTCGGCCCGGACGCGGTCGTGCCAAAGCGGCGCGCATTCGCGGCGCGGCGGCAGGTCGCCGCCCTTGGGCGCGCGGCCGGGATAGCAGAAGCCGACCGGCATCAAGGCGATTCGGCGTTCGTCGTAGAAAGTCGCGCGGTCGATGCCGAGCCAGTCGCGCAGGCGGTCGCCGCTGCGGTCGTTGAAGGAGATGCCGGTCTCATGGACGCGGGTGCCCGGCGCCTGGCTGACGATCAGCAGCCTGGCCGAAGGCGCGGCATGGATGATCGGCCGCGGCCCCAGCGGCAAATGCGCTGCGCAGCGATCGCAAGCGCGGATTTCGGCGAGGAGATCGTCGAGCTGCGCGGAACGGGCGCGACTTGCCGTGCGGGTCATCCGCCCTATATAGGCCGGTCCCGGCCCGTCGACAAAACAAAGCACAAAAGAAAGCGGCGCCTCTAGCGGGCGCCGTCTTTCCGTCCTCGGGCCACCAAACTGAAATCAGATCGTCACGGCGCGCTTGAAGCGATAGAAGCTGAAGCCGAAAGTGCCGGCCAGGCCGACAAGCAGCAGGCCGAGGCTCGCCGGCTCGGGTACATTGTTGCCGCCGCCGCTGCTGCCGAGATCGGCGGTGAAGACCAGGTTCGAGCCGCCGGTGAAGTCGAGCGTGCCGAGCCCGGTCGTGAAGGCGAGCCCGCTGTTGAACGCGACATTGTCCGGGCCCAGCGCCAGCGTCGGGTTGTAGGTGAAGAAGTTCGAGTCGAGGATCGACAGGCCGGCATTGTCGGCAAGGTTGACGAAGCCGCCGGCGCCGAAAGCCTGGGCGATGGCGAGATACATGGTCATCGTCGGCGAGGTGGTGGCGCCGATGGCGGGAAGCTGGATCGTGCCGGTGCTCAGCTGCACCGCCGGGAAGCTGTCGAGCGTGGTCGTCAGCGACGCCGTGTCGCCCTGTTCGGTCCAGGTGAACGGCGAATTGGTGAAGGTGGTGGTGCTCGACGAGCCGGCCAGCGTGCCGGAGAAATCACCGGTCAGGGTATAGGTGATCGGGCTGGCCTGCGCCAAGGCGGGGTGGAGAAGCGCCAGGACGAGCGCGGCGAGCAGGAAACGGATCGACATCGGCGGGCTCTCCTTCGGGGGCGAAATCGTTTGCTGCACCCAGAAGAGCAAGGACCGTGCCGGTTTAGAAAACCATGATATTTCAATAGGTTGAGAAAAGGCAGCCCGGCGTCCTGTCAAGGATTCCGACGCTTTGTAAAAGCGCCTAACGCAGCGCCGCCGCGATATTGCCGCCATCGACCGTGGTGACGTCGCCGGTCGTGCGCAGCGCCGTCGCGTGATAGAGAAACGCCTGCGCCACATCCTCGGCCGTCACCTCGCGGCCCAGCAGATTGCCGCGCAGGTAGTCGCGCTCGGCCAACCCGCGCGCCTTGGCGCGCGACGCGATCATCTCGGGCGTCAGCAGCCCGCCGCGGATGCGGTCGGCATTGACCGCGTTGGCGCGAATGCCCTCCTTGCCGTATTCGAGCGCGTATTGGCGGACGAGAAGCAGCGTCGACGCCTTGGGCAGGCCGTAGGGCCCGAAATCGGCGCCCGGGTTGACCGCCTGCTTGGAGACGTTGAACAAGAGGCAGCCGCCGGTGCCCTGCGCGCGCATTGCCTTGACCGCGGCTTGCGCCACGCGTTGATGCGCGAAGAAATTAAGCTCGAAGCTTTCGCGCAGGATTTTCTCGTCGACCTCGCCGATGGCGCCCTGCCACGCAGCGCCCGCATTGGAGACAACGATATCGACGCCACCGAAATATTCGCAAGCGCGCGCGAAGGCAGCGCGCACCGAGGCTTCGTCGGTCACGTCGCCCGCGATACCGAGCGCGCCGAGCGCGGCGGCGATCTTTTCGAGCGCCGCCCGGTCGCGGTCGAGCAGCGCCAGCTCGGCGCCCGCCGCCTTGAAGGCGCGCGCCGTCGCCGCGCCTATTGATCCCGCTGCGCCCGTTATCAGCGCGACCTGGCCCTGCAGCGACTTTTCCGTTTCCTTCCCGAGCTTGGCCTGCTCCAGCGACCAGTATTCCATCTCGAAGAGCTGGTTCTCCGGCAGGGATTCGAAGCGCCCGACCGCCTCGGCGTCGGTGATCACGGCGACCGCGTTCTCGGCGATGTCGGCGGCGATGCATGCATCCTTGCGGCTGCGCCCCAGGCCGAAGAGGCCAAGCCCCGGCACCAGCACGACGCGCGGCAGCGGATCGAGCGCGCGCTTCGGCGGATCGGCCTTGGCGTTGTTGCGGGTGAAATAGGCTTTGTAGCGCTCGACGAAGGCTTTGGCCTCCTGCTGCGCATCCTTGCGGAACTGCGCCAAATTCGCCGTCTCGGGCGCCGGCACCAGCAGCGGCTGGTTCTTGGTGCGGATGGTGTGATCGGGCGTCACCACGCCGGCCTGGGAATAGCGCCTCGCCTCGCTGCCGTTGACGTAGTCGAGGATGGCCGGTCCGGTGCGAAATTCCAGGATCAGGCGTCGCCACGCGCCTTCGTTCTTGTCGTCCTTCAGGCTGCAGGCGCCGCGCAGGATGGGCGCGACATCTGCCAGGGCAGCGATGGCTGCCGGCAGCGCCGCCGGCGGGAAAACGATCTTGCGGCGCTTGGCGAGACGCGCCTCGGCGGCGCTCACCGCCGCAATCATGCGCTCATAGGCCTCGCGCGCGTCGGCGCCGAAGGTGAAGATGCCGTGCTTCAGCAGGACCAACCCCTCGACCGTGGGATCGCGCTCGAAGATCTGTGCCGCCTTCTTGGCGAGATCGAAGCCCGGCATGATGTAGGGCACGATGCCGAAGCGCCCGTCGAACACGTCGCGGCAGCGCTTGTCGCCGTCGGGCTGGTCGGCGAGGCTCAAAATCGACGTCGCGTGGGTGTGGTCGACGAACTTGGCCGGCAGGAAGGCGTGCAGCAAAGTTTCGACCGAGGGATTAGGTGAGCTCGGATCCAACAAATTGGCGCGCTGGAACCGCACCATCTCCTCGTCGGACAATCGGTCGCGCGCCTTGAGCCTCAACAGCGGCGCCAAGCGCACCGCCGGCAGGCCCGCGGGCTCGATCTCGGCCATGTCCCAGCCGCTGCCCTTGACGCAGAGCACGTCGACCGCGTCGCCCAGCAGATCGGCGTGGCGCGTCTTGACCGAGGTGTTGCCGCCGCCATGCAGCACCAGCCTCGGCTCCTGGCCCAGCAGGCGCGAGGTATAGACGCGCAGCGCCAGGTCGGCGCCGATGCCCTGCTGGGCGTAGCGCGCGACAAAACCCTCGGCGTCCTGCGGATTCCAGCGGCTTTGCATGGCGCCAGCATAGAACAGCGGGCTCGTCCGGGCGAGCGCGGGATTTCCTTCCCGCCGGCGCCCGACTAGGATGGCGCAGGGCCACCGGGCATTGCCCAATCGGAGATTCCCATGAGTGCGCCGCGCGGAGTCTATGCCGCCATCCTGACGCCGCTGACCGCCGCGCTCGAGCCCGATCTCGACGCCTTCGTCGCGCACGGCAAATGGCTGCTCGCCCATGGCTGCGACGGCTTGGCGCCGCTGGGCACCACCGGCGAAGCCAATTCAATGTCGCTGAAGCAGCGCATGCGCGTGCTCGAGGCGGCGGGACGGCATCTGCCGCCGGCAAAACTCATCATCGGCGCCGGATCGTCGGCGATCGCCGATGCGGTGCATCTGGCGCGCGCCAGCCTCGACATCGGCGCCGCCGGCGTGCTGCTGCTGCCGCCCTTCTATTATAAGAACCCGGGCGAGGACGGCCTCTTCGCCTTTTTCGCGCAGGTGATCGAGCGCACCGCCGACCCGCGCCTGCGCACCTACCTCTATCACTTCCCGCAGCAATCGGCGGTGCCGATCACCGCATCGCTGATCCGTCGCCTGAAGGATTCCTACGGCGACATCATCGCCGGGCTCAAGGACAGCGGCGGCGACTGGAATTATTCGGCGGGATTACTCAAGGATTTTCCGGGCTTCGGAATCTTCACCGGCAGCGAGCAATACCTGCTCGCCAATCTCCGCGCCGGCGGCGTCGGCACGATCTCGGCCTCGGTCAATGTCACCGCGCTTCTCGCCCAGCCGGTCTACGCGAAATGGCGCGAAGCCGAGGCCGATGCGGCGCAAGAGGTGCTGACCGCGGCGCGCGCACTGTTCAAGGATCTTCCGCTGGTCGGCGCCATCAAGGAGATGATGACGCTGATCTCCGGCAATCCGGCGTGGCGGCACATCTTGCCGCCCAACACGCCGCTCGCGCCGGCGCAGCGCGCCGAGCTTGAGGCGCGGCTGGCGCAGCTGCCGGCGATGCGGCCGGTGATGGCGGCTTCGCGCGCGGCCTGAGCCGTTACTGCAGCCGCGGCTTTTTCAGCAGCAGCGCTCGATCGGTCGAGCGCAGCACCGGGTTGAGCGTCCGCCCATCGCGATAAAGCGACAGCGGCACCTCGACGCCGGCGCGGCCCAGGCTCCAGATCGCGGCATAGAGCGCCGCGAGATCGCCGACGTTCTGCCCCGCGACCGACAAGATGATGTCGCCGACGCGCAGATCGCCGCGCCGCGCCGGCGCTTCGCTGGCGAGCCCGGCCACCACCACCTTGCCGTCGATCTCGGTGGCGTAGAGGCCGAGCCAGGGGCGCGGCGGCTTGTTGGCGCGGCCCAGGGTCAGCAGATCGTTGTAAATCGGCTTCAGCAGATCGATCGGCACGATCATGTTCATGTGCTCGGGCGCGGTGTTCTCGCGCGCATGCTCGAGATGGAGCGAGCCGACGCCGATCAGGCGGCCGCCCTCGTCGATGACGCCGGTGCCGCCCCAATTGGGATGCGCGGGTGCTGTGAACAGCGCCTCGTCGAGCAGATACTCCCAATAGCCGGCGAATTGCTGCTTGGCGGCAATGCGCGCCGCGACCGAATGGATGCGACCGCCGGACCCCCCGACCACGACCTTATCGCCGATCGAAGCCGCCGATGCGTGGCCCAGCGGCAGCGCCGGCAGGCCGAGCCTGCCGAGCGCCTGGATCAGGCCGAAGCCGGTCTCCTGGTCGTAGGCCAGGACATGGCCCGGCAACGCGCGGCCGTCATGGGTATTGAGCCAAAGCGTCTCGGCCTCGGTGACGAGATAGCCGATGGTGAGGATGATGCCCTGGCTGTCGACGACGACGCCGTTGCCGGCGCGCTCGGTGCCGAGCGTCTTCGCGGTGAAGGCGTCCTCGGCAATCGTCGCGCGCACGCCGACGATCGAGGCCAGCGCCCCTTCGAGATCGAAGGCATATTCGGCGGGCTTCGGCTGCAGTTGCGCCGCGGTTTTCCAGTCGGCAGGCTGTGCCATGCGCGAAAAGATACACCAGGAGGCCAGGCGACGCGAAGCGCCGGCGTGGATTTATTCTTCGCTGCCGGAATCGGGCCGGCGCAGGCGCTTGGTGCGGCCATGCGCCCGCTTGGTATCGAGGCGGCGGCGGCGCGCGCCCTTGCTCGGCTTGGTGGGGCGGCGGGGCTTCGGCACCGTGGCGGCCTGTTCGAGCATGGCCAGGAGTCGCGCGCGGGCGTCACGGCGGTTCTGGCCTTGGCTGCGGAACCGGTGCGCGGTGATGACGATGATTCCATCGCGGTTCATGCGCTTGCCGGCGATCGTGCGGAGCCGGCGCCGCATGCCGTCGTTGAGCCCCCAGGCGCGGCCGGTGTCGTAGCGCAGCTGCACCGCCGTCGCCTGCTTGTTGACGGCCTGACCGCCCGGCCCGGCACCGAGAATGAAATCCTCCTCGATCGCGGTTTCATCGATCTCGACGACCGGCGGTGCGGCCCCAATCACGGCTTGACCTCTTCCGGCGGCGGATCGGCGGGCGGCGGGACCGGCAGGGACGCGTCCGGCAGATCGGCATTGCTCCAATTGCCGCCCAGATTCTCGATCAGCAGGACACTGGCATTCAAGCGGCTCTGCATGATGGTGAGGGACGTCTGCTGATCGCCGAGCGAGGTCGCCTGCGCCGTCACCACGCTGGTGTAATCGACGGTGCCGGCCTTGTACTGGTTCAGGATCAGGCGCTCGGCCTCGGCCGCGGCACGCGTCGCGCGCCCCTGGATTTCGGCCTGATCCTGCAGAATGCGCAGCGCGGCGATGTTGTCCTCGACGCCCTGGAAAGCGGTCAGCACCGTCTGGCGGTAGGTGGCGACGGTCTGATCATAGGCGGCGCCCGCCGCCTCGACCTGGTAATGGGTGAGAAAGCCGTTGAAGATCGGCGCGCTGAGCGAGGTCAGGCCGAAGGACCAGGCGCTGCTCGCGGTGCTGATGAGGGTGCTGAGCGCATTGCTCGTGAAGCCGTAGCTGGCGCCGAGCGTGATGGTCGGGAAATAGCCGGCGACGGCGACGCCGATCTGGGCATTGGCGGCGGCCATCTGCCGCTCGGCGGAAGCCACCGTCGGGTTGCGCTCGAGCAGCGTCGACGGCAATCCCACCGGCACCACCGGAACATGGAAATCGAGCGGCGCCGGTGACAACGCGAAAGCGGCGGGCGGCTTGCCGATGAGCACGGCGATGGCATGCTCGTTCTGCGCCCGCGCCACGCCCAGTGCCACGTCCTGCGAGCGCGCGTTCTCGTATTGCGCGCGCGCCTGCTCCAAATCGGAGCGGCCGACATTGCCGGCGCGATACTTGTTCTCGGTGATATGCAATTGCCGCAGATAGGCGGCGACGGTGTCGTCGAACAGCCGCTTCTGCTCATCGAGAATGCGGAGCGCGAAATAATCCTCCGCCAGCGTCGCCTGGGCCGAGAGGCGCGCCGCCGCAATCTGGGCGGCGTCGGCCTGGGCGGTGGCGGTGGCACCTTCGACCTGGCGACGCACCTGCCCCCAGATGTCGGGAACCCACGCCGCCTGGCCGCTGACGGCGAATTGGTTGGAGACGCGCAAGCCCGTCGACCGCGAGGCGGTGGTGCCGCCTGTGGTGGCGGCGCCATGCGTGCCGGAGCGCACCGCACTGCCGTCGATATTGAGGGTCGGGAAGAACGACGCGCGGTTCTCGCCGACGATGGCGACGGCCTGGCGATAGGCGGCTTCGGACGCCTTGAGATTCTGGTTCGAGACATCAACCTGGCGGATCAGATCGTCGAGCACCTTGTCGCCATAGACCGACCAAACCGGCGCGCCCGCCGCCGGCAGCTTGGGCTCGACCGGCTTCCAGCCGGCGATCTCCTTGAAGGCGGCCGGCGTTTCGACGGGTGGGCGCTGATAATCGGGTCCGACGGCGCAGGCGGCGAGCAACGCGGCGAGCGCCGGGGCCAGGATTTGGCGGCGGCAGATCATTCGCCCACCACCGGATGGCCGGCGGGCACCAGCGCGCCGCCGCGCCGCCGACGCTCGCTCCAGAGGTGCAGGCGGTCGAGATAGAGGTAGATCACCGGCGTGGTGTAGAGCGTCAGGAGCTGACTCACCAGCAATCCGCCGACGATGGATATCCCGAGCGGCCGGCGCAGCTCGCCGCCTTCGCCCAACCCTATCGCCAGCGGAAGAGCGCCGAGCATGGCCGCCGCGGTGGTCATCATGATTGGCCGGAAGCGCATGATCGCGGCCTGGAAGATGGCGTCGCGCGAACTCAACCCGTGATTGCGTTCGGCGTCGAGAGCGAAGTCGATCATCATGATGGCGTTTTTCTTGACGATACCGATGAGCAGGATGACGCCGATGAGCGCGATGATGCTGAACTCGATGTGGAACAGCATCAGCGCCAGCAACGCGCCGACACCGGCCGAGGGCAGCGTCGACAGGATGGTGATCGGATGGATATAGCTCTCGTAGAGCACGCCGAGCACGATGTAGACCGCGATCAGCGCGGCGAGAATGAGGATCGGCTCGTTGGCGAGCGACTGCTGGTAGATTTGGGCGGTGCCCTGAAAATTGCCGCGGATATCCTCGGGCACGCCGAGGCTGCGCATGGCATCGGCGACGGCGGTTGTCGCCGCGCTGAGGGACGCGCCGGGTGCGAGATTGAACGAGATGGTCGAGGCGACCGCCAGGCCCTGGTGATTGACCGCCAGCGGTGTGGTGCCGGGCCCATAACTGGAGAAGGCCGCGAGCGGCACCATGGTCTCCCTTTTGGTGCTCACCGCGGCACCCGTGGAGGCGCTGGAGTGGGTCGAATTCGCCAGCGCATTGGTGGCAGCATTGCGCGCCGAGTCGGTGGCAGCAGCGACGCTCGCATTCGAGATGCTCTGTCCTTTCTGCACGATGGTGCCGGCGACGGCGTTGGTCGATTGCGTGCCGCTGGCGGCACCGCCCGCGGTGCTGACATAGATGCCTTTCAATGAATCCGGGCTCTGCCAGAAGCTCGGCGCCACCTCCATGATGACATGGTACTGGTTCAGCGGATTGTAGATGGTCGAGACTTGGCGCTGGCCGAAGGCGTCGTAGAGCGTATTGTCGATCTGGCTCAAGCTGACCCCCAGCCGCGCGGCGGTCGAGCGGTCGATATGGAGATCGACCTCGAGGCCCTTGTTCTGTTGATCGGAATTGACATCCGTCAGCTCCGGAACGTGTTGCAATGCCTCGGTGATTTTCGGAACCCAGAGATAGAGCTCATTGAGATCGTCGGCTTGCAGCGTGTACTGGTATTGCGCGTTGGATTGGCGCCCGCCGATGCGGATGTCCTGCACCGCCTGGAGAAACAACGTGGCGCCCGGCACGACCGAGAGCTCGTTGCGCAGCCGCGCGATCACCTGGTCGACGCTGTCCGAGCGCTGGGACAAGGGCTTCAGCGCGGCGAAGACGAAGCCCGAATTGGTCTGGCCGCCGCCGGTGAAGCCGACGACGCTGTCGATCGCCTTGTCCTGGCGCATGATGGCGATGAATTGCGTCAGCTTCTGCCGCATCAGCTGGAACGAGATGCTCTGGTCGGCCTGGATGCCGCCGGTCAGGCGCCCGGTGTCCTGCTGCGGGAAGAAGCCCTTGGGCACGATGATGTAAAGCAGCACGTTGAGGCAGAGCGTCGCCGCCAGGATGGCAAGGATGATGCGGGAATGGCGCAGCGACCAGCCGAGGCTGCGGCCGTAGCCGCCGCGCAGGCGCTCGAAATTGCGCTCGCTCCAGGCGGCGAGGCGGCTCTGCCGGCCCGGCTCCTCGCGCCGCAATAGCCGGGCGCACATCATCGGCGTGGTGGTGAGCGAGACCACCAGGGACACCATGATGGCGATGGACAGTGTCATGGCGAATTCGCGGAACAGGCGCCCGACGATGCCGCCCATCAATAGGATGGGCGTGAATACCGCGACCAGCGACAAGCTCATCGACAGCACGGTGAAACTCACCTCGCGCGCGCCCAGCAGCGCCGCCTGGAAGCGCGGCATGCCTGCCTCGATATGGCGCGTCGTATTCTCCAGCACGACGATGGCGTCGTCGACGACGAAGCCGGTCGCCACCGTCAGCGCCATGAGCGAGAGGTTGTCCAGGCTGTAGCCGAGGAGATACATGACGCCGAAGGTGCCGATCAACGAAACCGGCACCGCGACACTGGGGATGAGGGTGGCGCGGCCGTTCCGCAGAAAGAGGAACACGACCAGAATAACCAGCAGCGTCGAGATGACCAGCGTGCGCTCGACGTCGGAGAGCGAGGTGCGGATGGTGGTCGAGCGGTCCACCGCGACGTTGATGTCGATGGCGGCGGGTATCTCGACCTGAAGCTGCGGCAACGCGGCCGTGACACGGTCGACAGTGTCGATGATGTTGCCGCCCGGCTGGCGGTAAATGATGATGAGCACCGCGGGCTTGCCGTTGGCGAGGCCGGCATTGCGGACGTTCTCGACCGAATCCTGGACGTCGGCGATGTCCTCGAGCCGCACCGCCGCGCCGTTGCGATAGGCGATCACCAGACCCTGGAATTCCGCCGCGGTCCGCGCCTGATCGTTGTCGTAGATCTGGTAATGCCGCCCGGAATCCTCGATGGCGCCTTTTGGGGCGTGCGCATTCGCCGCCGACAGCGCGGCGCGAACGTCTTCGAGACCGATGCCGTATTTGAACAACGCGTCGGGGTTGAGCTCGGCGCGCACGGCGGGGAGCGCGCTGCCGCTGACATCAACTTCGCCGACGCCGGGGATCTGCGAGATTTTCTGCGCCAGCACCGTGGTGGCGGCGTCGTACATTCGGCCGCGGTCAAGCGTGTCGGAGGTCAGCGTCAGGATCATCACCGGCGCGTCGGCCGGGTTGACCTTCTTGTAGGTCGGGTTGCTGTGCAGGCTGGCCGGCAGATCGACGCGGGCGGCGTTGATCGCCGCCTGCACGTCGCGCGCGGCGCCGTCGATATCGCGGTCGAGTCCGAATTGCAGCGTGATGCGGGTCGAGCCGACTGAGCTCGACGATGTCATTTCCGTCACGTCGGCAATTTGGCCCAAATGACGCTCGAGCGGCGTTGCGACGCTGGTCGACATGACCTCGGGGCTGGCGCCGGGCATGGAGGCGCGCACCGAGATGGTCGGAAAATCCACCTGCGGCAGCGGCGAAACCGGGAGCCGGAAGAACGCGATGATGCCCGCCAGGGCCACGCCGACGGTGAGGAGCGTGGTGGCGACCGAGCGGCGGATGAAGAACGAAGAAGGGTTCATTCGGCAGGATTCCCGTTGTCCGCGCCGCCGCCGTCGAGCGTGTCGCGGTTGACGAAGCCCGCGGTGCGGCCGCGGAATCGTAGCGCCATGCGATCGAAAGCGAGATAGATCACGGGGGTGGTGAAGAGCGTCAGCACCTGGCTGACGATCAAGCCGCCGATAATGCTGAGACCGAGAGGATGGCGCAGCTCCGAGCCGACGCCGGTGCCGAGCATCAGCGGCGTCGCGCCCAGGATGGCGCACATCGTCGTCATCAGGATCGGCCGGAAGCGGAGCAGCGAGGCCTGGTAGATCGCGTCACGCGTCGACTTGCCCTCGTTGCGCTCCGCGTCGAGGGCGAAGTCGATCATCATGATCGCGTTCTTCTTGACGATGCCGATCAGCAGAATGATGCCGATGATGGCGATGATCGTGAGGTCGTCACGGACGAGGATGAGCGCCAGCAGCGCGCCAATGCCGGCCGAGGGCAGCGTCGACAGGATCGTGACGGGATGGATGTAGCTCTCATAGAGCACGCCCAGCACGATGTAGACCGTGACCACCGCGGCAAGAATGAGGAAGAGCTCGTTGTTAAGCGAGGTTTGGAAGGCCTGCATGGTGCCCTGGAAGACGGTGATGACGCTCTTCGGCAGGCCGATGCCGCTCTCGGCCTGCTTGATCGCCGTGACGGCTTCGCCAAGCGACGAGCCCGCCGCCAGGTTGAAGGAGATGGTGTTGGCGGGAAACTGGCCGAGATGGTCGATCTGCAGGGGGGCGGTGCGGGTTTCGACGTGCGCAATGGCGGAGAGCGGCACCTGACCGCCCCCGGTCGATGTCGGCAGATAGATCGCCGAGAGCGCGTCGAGCGATTGCTGCAGCAGCGGCGTGGCTTCGAGGATGACGCGGTACTGATTCGATTGGGTGAAGATGGTCGAAACGATGCGCTGGCCGAAGGAATCATAGAGCGCATTGTCGATGGTGGCGGGCGTGATGCCGAAGCGGCCGGCGGTGTCGCGGTCGATCGTGATATAGGCCGTCAGCCCGTCATTCTCCTGGTCGCTCGTCACGTCGGCGAAGCCGGCGGTCTGGCTGAGCTTGTCGACCAGCTTCGGAACCCATTGAGCGAGTTCGTCGGTATTGGCGTCCTCGAGAACGAATTGGTACTGGCTGCGGCTGACCGTCGTGTCGATGGTGAGATCCTGCACCGGCTGGAGATAGAGCGTCATGCCGTCGACCTGCGCGGTTTCCTGCTGCAGGCGACGGATCACGGTCGTCACGTCGTTGCTGCGCTGGTTCTGCGGCTTCAGGTTGATGAGCAGGCGGCCGCTGTTGAGAGTCGTGTTGGAGCCGTCGACGCCGATGAAGGAGGACAGGCTTTCGACATCGGGATCCTTCAGGATGGCCTGGGCGAGCTGTTGCTGGTGGTCCGCCATCGCCGAATAGGACAGGCTCTGCGCGCCCTCGGAGATGCCTTGGATCAGGCCGGTGTCCTGGACCGGAAAGAAGCCCTTTGGGATCAGGACATACAGCAGTGCCGTTACCGCGAGCGTCGCCACGGCAACCAGGAGCGTCGCGCGCCCGCGATCCAACACCCAGTTGAGCGCCACGCCGTAGCGGGCGACGAGCGCGTCGAACTTCACGCGGCTCCAGCGCTGAAACCTGCTTTCGGTAGCCTCATTGGTGCGGCGGAGCAGCTTGGCGCAGGCCATCGGCACCAGAGTCAGCGACACCACCGCGGAAATCAGTATGGTGATCGCCAGCGTGATCGCGAATTCGCGGAACAGCCGCCCGACCACATCGCCCATGAAAAGCAGCGGGATGAGAACGGCGATCAGCGAGACGGTGAGCGATATGATGGTGAAGCCGACTTGCTCCGAGCCGCGCAAGGCGGCGCGCAACGGCGTCTCGCCTTCCTCGATGTAGCGCGAGATGTTCTCGATCATCACGATCGCGTCGTCGACGACGAAGCCCGATGCAATGGTGAGCGCCATCAATGACAAATTGTCGAGGCTGAACCCCAGGAGATACATGGCGCCGAAAGTGCCGACGAGCGACAGCGGCACGGAAAGGCTGGGGATGATGGTGGCGCGCATCGAGCGCAGGAAGACGAAGATCACCAGCACCACCAGGATCACCGCCAGCGTCAGCTCGAATTCGACGTCGTGCACGGAAGCGCGGATGGTGACGGTGCGGTCGTTGAGCACCGCGACGTCGAGCGATTGGGGCAGCGACGCCCGGAGCTGCGGCAGGAGCTGCGTGATGCCGTCGACCACGGCTATTACGTTGGCGCCGGGCTGGCGCTGGACGTTCAGGATGATCGCCGGCGTATTGTTCATCCAGGCACCGAGCTTGGTGTTCTCGGAGCCATTGATGACGTTCGCTACGTCGCCCAGGTGAACCGGCGCGCCGTTCTTGTACGCGATGACCAATCCCAGATAAT
This sequence comes from Allostellaceae bacterium, assembly GCA_035648735.1. GTDB lineage: Bacteria > Pseudomonadota > Alphaproteobacteria > ATCC43930 > CGMCC-115725 > REEB95. Next base: position 10,197 of record DASRKX010000066.1, on the reverse strand, counting down.
CGTCGGCCGCCTGGAGCTGATCGTTGGCATTGATGGTGTAGGAGCGCGTCGGCCCGTCGAAATTGCCCTTGGGCGTGTTGACGTTGGCGTTGGCCAGCGTGGTGCGCAAATCGTCGATGTTGAGGCCGTGGGCGGCGAGCGCGCGCAGATCGGCCTGAACGCGCACCGCCGGCCGCTGGCCGCCGTTGAGAGTGACGAGGCCGACGCCCGGCAGCTGCGATATCTTCGAGGCGAGCCGGGTGTCGACCACATCCTCGACCTGCGGCAGCGGCATTGTCGCCGAGGTGATCGCCAGCGTCAGAATCGGCGCGTCGGCCGGGTTGACCTTGGCATAGATCGGCGGCGCCGGCAGGTCGGAGGGCAGCAGATTGCCAGCGGCATTGATCGCCGCCTGAACTTCTTGTTCCGCTATATCCAGCGAGATATTTAATCCGAATTGCAGCGTGATGACCGAGGCGCCGGCCGAGCTCTGCGACGACATCTGGGTCAAATTGGGCATTTGCCCGAATTGGACCTCGAGGGGCGCCGTCACCGAGGAGGTCATCACGTCGGGCGAGGCGCCGGGGTAGAACGTCATCACCTGAATGGTCGGGTAGTCGACCTCGGGCAGCGCCGCCAGCGGCAGGAAGCGGAAGGCAACGATGCCGCTCAGCAGGATGGCGACCATCAGCAGCGAGGTCGCCACCGGGCGCAGGATGAACGGACGTGATGGACTCAACGCCGCCGCCTTCCTTAGTCGCGCCGGCGGAGACGGATCATGGGCTGCTCCGCGAGCGTCGCTGACCGCCGGACTGAGAATTGTCCGTCGGGGAGTTCCCGGCCGGCGGCGCGGAGGCGGGCGCAGCAGTGCCGCCGTTCGAGCCGGTGGTCTGCCGCACCGTGACCTTGGCGCCGGCCTTGAGCTTGTCGGCGCCGTCGACGACGATCGGATCGCCGACCTTGAGGCCCGCGGTCACGGCGACGCGCTCGCCCTGGGTCGGACCGAGCGTCACGGGCTGTGCCGCGACGGTGTTGTCGGCTTTCACCAGATAGACATAGGTGCCGGGCGAGCCGCGCTGGATCGCCGAGACCGGTATGATGACGACGTTGTGAATCACATCGACGGTGAGCTGCACGTTGACGAACTGGCTCGGGTAGAGAATTTCATCGTCATTGGCGAATTGGGCGCGCAATTTGAAGGTTCCGGTGGTGACGTCGATATTGTTGTCGATGGTGAGGAGCTGGCCGCTCGCCAGCTGGGTCACCCCGGTGCGGCCGAAAGCCGCCGCGGCCAACGTGTTGCCGGCGCGCGTCTGCTTGACGATCGAGGGCAGGTCGTCCTCGGGCAGCGAGAACAGCACCGAGATCGGCTTCATCTGGTTGAGCATCACGATGCCGTTGGCGTCGGACGCGGTGACGTAATTTCCGGCGTCGACCTGGCGAAGACCGAGACGGCCCGCGACCGGCGCGGTGATGTGGCAATAAGCGAGATTGACCTTGGCATTCGCGACGATGCCCTGATCGAGCTGCACCGTGCCTTCGAGCTGGTGAACGGTGGCAACCTGGTCGTCATAAGTCTGCTTGGCGATCGAGTCCTGCGCCAGCAGCGTGCGGTAACGCGCGAGATCGACGCGGGCGCCTTCGAGCTGCGCTTGGTCGCGCTGCAACTGGCCCTGTGCCTGCTCGAGTGCCGCCTGATAGGGACGCGGATCGATCTCGGCGAGCGCATCGCCGGCATTGACTTCCTGCCCTTCGCGGAATTCGATTTGCGCGAGATAGCCGTTGATCTGCGACTTGACCGTCACCGAGGCGAGCGGCGTCACCGTACCGAGCGCGGTGTAGGTAATCGGCATGTCGCCGGTCTCGGCGGTAGCGGCGACGACGGGCAGCGGCACGGCGGCGTGCGGGGCGGTGGTGCCGCGCCCGCGGATCCACAACCCGACGATGACAACGAGTAGGAGGATAAGGGCGACGGCGCCGATGCGCCGCTGAGCCACGGTGGTGCGTTGGTGGAGTTCAAGGCGAAAGACCGCGTAGCGCGCCCACAGCTGCTGGTGCAGGATCTCGCTTCGGGCGCGCAATCTTTGAAATAGATCGGTCATCTATCGAGCCATGGCCGCGAGAAAAGGGGACAAGAAAAAAGCCGGCTAACCCGCTTTGCGGCACGGGCCGGTCGCGGGCGTTGCCGCCGCCTCCCCGTGCCCCTACGCCATTCGGCAGGATATAACACGCCGCGAACGGGGGAAGTTCCTAGGCCGCCGCCGCAACCCGGCGTGAACATGCGAAAATGTCGTTCGTGGCAGCCTTGAAGCAACCCCGGCAATTGTAGGCGAAAGATGCATCGGCAATCCCCTGGTTTAGCACGAAATTCGACCATTCCGGCCGGTTATTCAGGACGGCGCGATGAAGCCGAATGAGGCCTTGGCGCGCTGGAACGCGCGTTTCGCCGGCGAGGAATATTGCTTCGGCACGGATCCCAACCGCTTTCTCGCGGCGCAGGCGCACCGCTTGGCGCCGGGACAGACGGCGCTGGCGGTCGCCGACGGCGAGGGCCGCAACGGCGTCTGGCTGGCGCGCCAAGGCCTCGTCGTGCTGGCGGTCGATTTCTCGCCGGTGGGCCTCGGCAAGGCAAAGCGGCTGGCCGAGAACCAAGGCGCCGCGCTGGCGACGGAGTGTGCCGATCTTGCGGCGTGGAACTGGGGCCGCGAGCGCTTCGACATCGTCGCTGGTATTTTCTGCCAATTCGCCGGCGCCGATCTCCGGCCGCTCGTCTTCCGGCGCATGCGCGAGACAGTGAAGCCGGACGGCTTGGTCATCCTGCAGGGCTATCGGCCGGAGCAGCTGCGTTACGGTACCGGCGGACCGAAGGAGATCGACCACCTCTATACCGAGCCGATGCTGCGCGACGCTTTCGCCGGATTCGAGATGCTGCACCTCGAAGCCCATGATGATTTGCTTCACGAAGGCAGCGGGCATGAGGGCATGTCCGCGCTCATCGACATGGTGGCGCGCAAGCCGCCGACGTGATGCGCGCAAATGAAGCGGCGCCGCGGCGCGGCCGGAGGGCCGCGGACGGCGCCGCGTTCAATGCCGATCGAAACGCGCTAGAGCGAGCCCTTGAGCTTGGCACCCGCCTTGAAGCGAACGCCCTTGCTCGCCTTGATCTTGATCTCTTCGCCGGTGCGCGGGTTGCGGCCCATGCGCGCGGCGCGGTGGCTCACGGCGAAGGTGCCGAAGCCGGGAATGCTGAACTTCATGCCCTTCTTCAATTCCTTGGCGATCGTGCCCGTGATCGTCTCGACGGCCTCGCTGGCGTCGGACGTCTTCATGCCCGATTTCTTCAGGGCGTCGACGAGAACTTGTTTGCTCATGTTTTGAATCCCTTCTTTCATTGTGCCGCATCCCCCTTTGGGCGCGGCGCTTGCGCAAAATCCTTCGAGGCGTGCGGCGACTCGCTGATTGAGCGGCGGCAAGCCTTGCACCGGTTTCTCCCGCAAGCAAGGTGTTCGTCGCGGCGAGGACACAGCCAGCACCATCGAATCGGGATGCTGTCAAGGAAATTGGTGCCGGCGAATCCAATCGCCGGTGCGCCGCGCAAGCAGTGACGGCCGCGTAAATGCAGCCCGGACAGTCATCAAGCTGTCTAATTCGGGCACGCATAAGCGAGAGGGGCGAGGCCCAAAAACAGGCGCGACACATTACACGAAATTTAGTTTAGTTCCGGGTTGAAAGGGGCAGTATTCCTCAGCTTTCCCGGCTTGGAATAGCATCAACCCAAGGGGAATTCTTGCAATTCGTGGGCAACCTCTATTGAATATTCCAGGCACGGAACCGCGTCGCCAAACCGCGCCGCGGCACAAGAAAAACCAATCAACTACGGGGGTAGGAAATGTCAGATCGTTCGATGAGTTCCACGGCGCCAAGCCGTTGGCTCCAACTTATTGCCGGCGTCGTCTGCATGGTGATGATCGCCAACATGCAATACGGCTGGACCCTGTTCGTGCGACCGATGAACGCGGCGCATGGCTGGGCAATCGCCGACATCCAGATCGCCTTCGCCATTTTCATCGCGCTTGAGACCTGGCTGACGCCGATCGAAGGCTGGCTTGCCGACAAGATCGGCCCGAAGATTGTCGTCGCCGTGGGCGGCGTTTTCGTCGGACTCGGCTGGATCATCAATTCATGGGCCGACAGCCTGACGTTGCTCTACCTGGGCGCGGTCATTTCCGGCACCGGCGGCGGCGCGGTCTATGCGACCTGCGTCGGCAACGCGGTCAAATGGTTCCCCGACCGGCGCGGCCTCGCCGTTGGCCTCACGGCCGCCGGTTACGGCGCGGGCGCGGCGATATCGGTCATCCCGATTCGCGCGGTCATCGCCGCAAGCGGCTATCAGGCCGCCTTCTTCTGGTTCGGCATTGTCCAAGGCGTGGTCGTCTTCCTGGTGGCATGGCTGCTCAAGAGCCCGCTTCCGGGCCAGGTGCCGAGCGCGAAGGAGGTCAAGGTCATCCAATCGGCGCAAAGCTATTCGCCGGGACAGATTCTCACGACGCCGGTGTTCTGGATCCTCTACGTCATGTTCGTGCTGGTGTCGGCGAGCGGCTTGATGGCGACGGCGCAGATCGCGCTGATCGCCAAGGACTACCAAGTCGCCGATACGGTCATCTTCCTCGGCGGCACGACCCTGACGGTGGCCCTGCTGGTCGACAATGTGTGCAACGGCGGCGCGCGGCCGCTGTTCGGCTGGATTTCGGACCAGATCGGCCGCGAGAACACCATGGCCATCGCCTTCGGCTTGGGCGGCATCAGCTATTGGCTGCTCGGCTCCGCCGGCACCTCGCCCTGGGCCTTCGTGCTGTTCGCCGGCTTGATCTTCCTCACCTGGGGCGAGATCTTCAGCCTGTTCCCGTCGACCTGCACCGACACCTTCGGCCCCAAATTCGCCACCGCGAATCTGAGCCTGCTCTATACCGCCAAGGGGGCGTCGGCCTTCCTCGTGCCGCTGGCCAACGTCATCAAGACGTCGACCGGAAGTTGGCACATGGTGTTCGTCATTACCGCGATGATGAATTTCGCCGTCGTGGCGCTCGCGCTTTTCGTCCTCAAGCCGTTGCGCGCGCGGCGGATCGCAAACCTTGCCCCCAGGGTAGCAGCCGAATAGCCGATCAAGATCGGGTGAGGACAACGGGCGGGGCCGCGGCTCCGCCCGTTTTCTTTTGGCGCGCCGCCGGCCGCAACTTGCATTCGCGATGTTTTCTTAGTCCAATGCCCGGACGAGCCGCCTCGTAAAAGAACAAGGTTTCCCGGGAAGGAAATGTCACCGATGACCGGCGCGCGCGCGCCCCACCGCTCGCTGCAACTCGTGCTCGGCATCATCGCCATGGCGACGATCGCCAATCTGCAATACAGCTGGGTGCTGTTCGCCGCGCCGCTCGACCAACGCTTCCATTGGGGGCGGCCGGCGCTGCAATTCGTGCTCGGCATCTTCGTCCTGACGGAGACCTGGCTGGTGCCGCTCGCCGGCTGGCTCGCCGACCGCTATGGGCCGAAGCCGGTGATGATCGCGGGCGCGGTGCTGGTGGCATCCGGCTGGATGATGAATGCGGACGCCACCAGCCTTGTGGCGCTCTACGCCGCGGCGATGCTCGGCGGCGCCGGCGCCGGCGCGGTCTACGGCGTCTCGGTCGGCAATGCGCTCAAATGGTTTCCCGATAAGCGCGGTCTTGCGGTGGGGCTGATCACCGCCGGCTACGGCGCGGGCTCGGCGGTGACGGCGATCCCGATCCTGCACATGATCGAAGCGAAGGGCTACCAGACCGCGTTCCTGAGCTTCGGCCTGGCGCAGGGGTTGATGGTGCTCGCGGTTGGTTTGCTGACCACGGCGCCGGCGCGGCCGGTGATGCGCGCCGCCGTGGCGGCGGTGGCGCAGACCGTGCGCGACTTCGCGCCCCGCGAGATGCTGCGCTCGCGCATCTTCTGGCTTATGTACCTGATGTTCGCGATGGTGGGCGTCGCGGGGCTGATGGCCATCGCCGAGCTGCCGGTGATCGCGCGCGATTTCGGCATCACGCACTCGCCGGTCGGCTTCATCGGCTTGATGCTGCCGGCGCTGAGCTTTGCGCTGTCGATCGACCGGGTGTTCAGCGGATTGACCCGGCCGTTCTTCGGCTGGGTCTCCGACCATATCGGCCGCGAGAACACCATGGCCATCGCCTTCGGCCTGCAAGGCGCCGGCATCTGGGCGCTCTATGCCTTCGGCCATGACCCGGCGACCTTCGTCGTTCTGAGCGGCGTGGTCTATTTCACCTGGGGCGAGATCTACAGCCTCTTCCCCGCGACCTGCGCCGACACTTACGGGGGGCGCTACGCCTCGGTGAACGCCGGATTCCTCTATACCGCGAAGGGCACCGCGTCGCTGCTGGTGCCGCTGGGGGCCTATCTCTCCGCGATGACGGGAGGCTGGCACGCAGTGTTCGCGCTGGCCGGCGCGCTCAATATTTTAGCCGCTGCGCTGGCGCTCCTCGTTCTGCGCCCGTGGCGGCGGGCGCATGCCGCCGCCAATGGCACGACGCGCAATCGGGCCAGAAGCGCCTAGGGCGTCCGCTCGTTTCGCGCGCTATTCCGCGGCGACCGTCGCGCTGACGGGTGCCACCCGGGCAGCACAATATTTGAATTCGGGAATCTTGCCCATCGGGTCGAGCTGCGGATTGGTCAGAATATTGGCCGCCGCCTCGGTGTAGCAGAACGGGATGAAGATCACGCCCGCCGGGATGGCGAAATCGGCGCGCGCCCGGAGCTCGATGGCGCCGCGCCGGGTTTCGACGCGGATCATGGACCCCGCCTTCAGCCCCATGCGGTTGAGGTCGCCGGGCGACATCGAGACATGCGCGTCGGGCTCGAGCGCATCGAGCACGCTGGCGCGGCGCGTCATGGCGCCGGTGTGCCAATGCTCGAGTTGGCGGCCGGTGGTGAGCACCATCGGGTATTGCGCATCGGGCAGCTCGGCGGGCGGGCGGATCTCGACCGCTACCAGCTTGCCGCGCCCACTCTTGGTCGGGAAGCCGTCGCCGAAGACGATGTCGTCGCCCGGCTTGTCAGGCGCCGAGCACGGATAGGTTACCGAGCCCTCGCGCTCCACCCGGTCCCAGGTGATGTTGTCGAGCGACCGCATACCCTGCTTCATTTCGGCGAAGACGTCGGCCGGACCGGAATAATTCCAGTCCAACCCGATCCGGCGGGCGAGCTCCTGGATGATCCAGAGATCCTGCCGCGTATCGCCCGGCAGCGGCAGCGCCTGGCGCCCCATCTGCACCTGGCGGTTGGTGTTGCTGACGGTGCCGGTCTTCTCCGGCCAGGCCGAGGCCGGCAGGAAGACGTCGGCGTAATAGGCCGTTTCGGTAAGGAACAGATCCTGCACCACGAGATGCTCGAGCTTGGCCAGTGCCTCGCGGGCGTGCTGGACGTCGGGATCTGACATCGCGGGATTCTCGCCCATGATGTACATGCCGCGGATCACGTCGGCATGGACCGCGTTCATGATCTCGACCACGGTGAGACCGGCCTTGGGATCGAGCACAGTACCCCACAGCTTCTCGTAGAATTCGCGCGTCTTCGGATCTTCGACCGATACATAGTCCGGATAGAACATCGGGATGAGCCCGACATCCGACGCGCCCTGCACGTTGTTCTGGCCACGCAGCGGGTGGAGTCCCGTGCCCGGCCGGCCGACCTGGCCGGTGATGAGCGACAGCGCGATGAGGCAGCGCGTGTTGTCGGTGCCGTGAACGTGCTGGGAAATGCCCATGCCCCAGAAGATGATCGAGGCCTCGGAGCGCGCGAATTTGCGCGCCACGATCTTGAGCGTCTCGGCATCGACGCCGCAGATCGGGGCCATCTTCTCCGGCGTGCGTTCCTTGACGCTCTCGGCGAGCTTGTCGAAATCCTCGGTACGCGCCTGGACGTACTGCTTGTCGGTCAGGCCCTCGGCGATGATGACGTTGAGCATGGCGCTCAGCATCGACACGTCGGTGCCCGGCGTGAATTGCAGCATGTGCGTCGCGTGCCGCTTCAAGGCCTGACCGCGCGGATCGGCGACGATGAGCGTGGCGCCGCGCTTGACCGCGTTCTTGAGGAAGGTCGCGGCGACGGGATGGTTCTCGGTCGGGTTGGCGCCGATGACAAAGATGACTTCGGCATCCTTCGCCGCCATGAAGGGCGCGGTCACCGCGCCCGAGCCGATGCCTTCGATCAGGCCGGCGACCGAAGAGGCGTGGCACAGCCGCGTGCAATGATCGACATTGTTGGTGCCGAAGCCGGCGCGCACCAGCTTCTGGAAGAGATAGGCTTCCTCGTTGGAGCCCTTGGCCGAGCCGAAGCCGGAGAGGCCCTTGCCGCCGTGCCGGTCGCGGATTTTTTTCAATCCCGCAGCCGCAACATCGAGCGCTTCGTCCCAGCTCGCCTCGCGGAAATGGGTCCAAGGGTTGCTCGGGTCGATCTGGCCGTGCGGGTCCTTCTTGACGCCCGGCTTGCGGATCATCGGCTTCAACAGCCGCTGCGGATGCGATACGTAGTCGAAGCCGAAGCGGCCCTTGACGCAGAGCCGGTTCAAATTCGAGGGGCCTTCCTTGCCGTCGACATAGAGCAGCTTGTCGTCCTTGATCTTGTAGACGATCTGGCAGCCGACGCCGCAATAGGGGCAGACGCTTTCGACTTCGCGGTCGTGCTGCTTGGCGAAGACGCCCTTGTCGTCGACCAGCGAGGCTTCCATCAGCGCGCCGGTCGGGCAGGCCTGGACGCATTCGCCGCAGGCGACGCAGGTGCTGGCGCCCATCGGATCGTCGAAGTCGAAGACGATCTTCTCGCCGGCGCCGCGCGCCGCCATGCCGATGACGTCATTGACCTGCACTTCGCGACAGGCGCGGACGCAGAGGTTGCAGTCGATGCAGGCATCGAGCCGCACCGCCATCGCCGGATGGCTGCGGTCGGGCTTGGGATGGCGATGTGCCGGGAAGCGACCCTTGGCGACGCCGACTTTATCGGCCCATTGCCAGAATTTGGAATTCGGATCGGGGTGGGCGTCGCGCGAGGGCTGATCGGAAACCAGCAACTCGAACACCATCTTGCGCGAGAATTTGGCGCGCTCGGAGGCGCTCTTGACCTTCATGTCCTTGGTCGGCTTGCGGATGCAGGAGGCCGCGAGCACGCGCTCGCCCTCGATCTCGACCATGCAGGCGCGGCAATTGCCATCGGCGCGGTAGCCCGGCGCCGGGTGGTAGCAGAGATGCGGCACCTCGACGCCCTGGCGGTTCGCCACCTGCCAGATCGTCTCGCCCGGCGCGGCCTCGACCTCGGCGCCGTCGAGGGTGAATTTGATCGGGTCGGTCATCTCTCCGAGATAGCCCGCGGCCGGAGGTGAGGCAAGGACCGCGCGCCCAGCTATCGTTCCCTCTCCCCCGAGGGGAGAGGGAGGTAGTCACGCCGCCGACGGCACCTTGGTCACCTGATGCGCCCGGAGTTTGGGCAGAACCTCGGTGCCGAGCCGGCGGATCTGCTCCATGAAGAGAGCGTGCGGGACGGCGCCGTTGCAGGTGTTGAGCAGGACGGCGTTGGCGCCGGCGTGCTCGGCGCCGGCGATGAGCTGCTCGGTCACCTCTTTGGGCGAGCCCCAGGCGAGATGGCCGCCGTGGACGCGCTTCTCGACATCGACGAGGTTCATCTGGCGGATCTTCTCGCGGTCCATCTCGGCGGCGGCGCGGTTCTCGGGCCGGATGTAGTCGTGCGACGTGCTGGCGGGCGGGCGCGACGCGGCGTCGGGCGCGGCTCCCTTCGGGGCGAGGCTGCCGTGATGCCACAGGATCTGGGTGAAATAGAGGTAATAGGGGCTGTATTCGCGGATCGCCTCGTCCTTGTCCTTGGCGACATAGGCCTCGGTGAAATGGATGAGCTTGTCGGGCGTGAGGCGGTGGCCGTGGGCCGCCAGCGCCTTGGCGAAATAGCCGACGACATCCTCGGTCAGGCCGGCGCTGAAGCCGGGGATGACCGCGTTGAAATCATGCTTGCCGGCCCATTCGATGGTTTCCTTGCTGCCGGTGAACGGCACCCACAGCGGCGGGTGCGGCTGCTGGAACGGGCGCGGCCAGATCGCGACGTCCTTGAAGGTCCAGAACTTGCCCTCGTGCGAGAAGCTCTCCTGGGTCCACGCCTTCATGATGATCTCGAAGG
>DASRKX010000065.1:0-11272 GCA_035648735.1 Allostellaceae bacterium | reverse complement strand
GCCGCCTTCATCGCGCCGACGATGTTGATGCCGGTCGAGCCGCCGAGCACCAGCCCCTCCTCGGTGATGAGGTCGAACAGGATCGGCAGCATCTCCTCGTCGGTGACCTGGAACCAGCCGTCGAGCGGTGCCCCCTCCATGTTCTTGGTGATGCGGCTCTGGCCGATGCCCTCGGTGATCGAATTGCCCTCGGATTTCAGCTCGTGATGCGCGTACCAGGAATAGATCGCCGAGCCCATCGGGTCGGCGAGGAAGATTTTTATCTTGCGATTGAATTTCTTGAGCGCGATGCCGACGCCGGCCAGCGTGCCGCCGGTGCCGACCGAGGAAACGAAGGCGTCGACCTTGCCGTCGGTCTGCTGCCAGATCTCGGGCCCGGTGGTCTCGATATGCGCCTGGCGGTTGGCGAGGTTGTCGAACTGGTTCGCCCAGATCGCGCCCTTGGGCTCCTGGGCGGCGACTTCTCGCGCCAGCGTCTCGGAATAGCGCACATAGTTCATCGGATTGGTGTAGGGCACCGCCGGCACGAGCCGCAGATCGGCGCCGCACAGGCTCAGCATGTCCTTCTTTTCCTGGCTCTGCGTCTCGGGCATGACGATGACCGTCTTGTAGCCCAGCGCATTGCCGACCAGCGCCAGGCCGATGCCGGTGTTGCCGGCGGTGCCTTCGACGATGGTGCCGCCGGGCTTCAGCGTGCCGCGCACCTCGGCGTCCTTGACGATGAACAGCGCGGCGCGGTCCTTGACCGAGCCGCCGGGATTGAGGAATTCGGCCTTGCCGAGAATCTCGCAGCCCGTCGCCTCGGAGGCGCGGCGCAGCCGGATGAGCGGCGTGTTGCCGATGGTCTCGATAAAGCCGTTGCGGGTGTCCATGCGCGCCGGATGGCCTGCGGAAAGGGAGGGGCTGACTATAAGGAATCACCGCCGCCGCGCAACAGGGCCGCGCGGGGCCGTGACGGGGATGCTATCCCCGCTCCTTGCCTAGATAAGGTCATGTTCCATTGGCTCAGCGAGCACCGGGTGGCATTCGGCGACATCACCTTGGCGTGGTTCGTGCCGATCCTGCTGATCTATGTGACGACCCGGATCTTCCGGCAGGATTTCTAGCCGGCGCGAGCCTTCCCGCTTGATGAAGGCGATTTAACAATCGAGCCGCAGCCGCTATGATGGGCCATGACCATCGCGGCGGAAAAATCCCGGTCGGGCGCCGATCTGCGCTTCATCGACCTCGCCTTGTTCGAGCGCACCCGGCTCGAGCGCGAGCCCTATCCCTATCTCATCGCGCCGGGCTTCGTGCCCGCGGCGGCGCGCACCGCGCTCGCGGCCGATTATCCCGCGATCGCGCAGCCCGGCAGCTTTCCGGTTTCCGACGTGACCTATGGACCGGCGTTCCGGCAATTTCTCGCCGAGATCGAGGGCGAGGCGATGCGCGACGCCTTCGCGCGCAAATTCGACATGGATTTGGCGGGCCGGCCGACCATGGTGACGGTGCGCGGCCAGGCGCAGGCCAAGGACGGCCGCATCCACACCGACAGCGTGACCAAGCTCATCACCGTCCTCGTCTATATGAACGAGGCCTGGGAAGCGTCGGGCGGCCGACTGCGCCTGCTGCGCTCCGACCACAGCCTCGACGACGTGATCGCCGAGGTGCCGCCCGCCGCCGGCACGCTGCTGGCGTTCAAGGTGACGCCGCATTCCTGGCACGGCCATGCGCCGGCCAGCGGCCCGCGCCGCGTCGTGCAGCTCAACTGGGTCGAAAGCGACAGCGTCGTGCGGCGCGAGCGCTTCCGCCACGGCGTCTCGGCCCGCATCAAGCGGCTGTTCGGGTAGGATTCGTCCTCTCTCATCGTCAATAAAAATGGCGGAATCGGCGGCGGCAGGCTACAGCGTCGTGGCTCTCACCGACGGCGCATGTACCAATAGGTAGGCGGTCAGGCAAACTCCGACAATAAATGCCGAGAACGCAAATAGACAGAACGCCGCCGACGTCCACCGGAAGATTGCTGCCCAAAAGCGTTTTGTTGATTCCTTTGTTTCAGTCTCGATGATCGATGCCTCGATGGATGCTCGGTCGGCGCCTTCGCGGTTTCGCTCGTGCTTCAACACCACTTTATTACGTGCCCAGGCGACCCGTCCTGTCTGAAGCGCCGTCGTGGCGATCGCAAAAAATACTCCGATAGTGCTCAACGCGAGACCGCCAACAAAACATAGGCCGATTTTTACAAGAAGGTAGTGATGCTCTCGAATTACGAGCTTGGCTATCGTAGCGAAGGGCGGAAGTGCAATCAACGCGCCGCCGTTAAGGATCGTGATCGTTTGTAGCGCCATTTTGGCGTAGGCAGCGGAGATGTTGGCCGCCTTCAAGGTCAACGCATTGAAATGGCGAATCCATTCCATCGCGCGCTCTTCGTCAAAGGTCATGGTCACTCCATTGCAATAGGCGCGACTAACTTGGCGCCTTCGTTGCGGACGTAGTTTACGCTGGCCGAGACGCGGTGAGTCTGCATGAGTTGGAGCGGGTACGGCTCCGCAATCATCGCTTAAAGCGTCCTCGGCCCCCAATGTCGAATCGTCGTCACCTCGTGGGCTTTAGGGAGCGCTCGATCTTCGGATGGTATCGTCAGCAACGTCTTTACGCTGAATGAAACCACGAAAGAGTTCCTATTTGCGGCGGCCCCAACTGAGCCATCATGCGCACGGAGACGTTGTGCCATTCAATCTCCCGGACGAGCCCATTTTTAATTGGTGGTCTAGCATACCTAGTTCCAAGCGGGAAAAGATCAACCGCTATCATTATGGAGCCGAAGACATGAGGCACGGATAAACGCCAATTCTCGGAATCGATTCCGTCAGCTCGCGTCGAATTGTGCGGCTTGGCTAGCAACTCATGGATCGGCTTTGAGATTGCTCTGATCCAACATAGCTCACCGTCTTGCCTCAGAACGAGTGACACAAGCGCGATTCCTTCGAAAAGCGTCACAGCATATTTGGTCTTCAGCCGAAACGTGCCCGGTGGGTGATATGTGAAGTGGGGATTGCGCACCTGTTCCAGTGCAGCGGGAGACGACTGAATTAAGTATTGTGTCTCTCGCCTGTTGAACGCACTCCACACGCCACGCCGACCTTTGAATTGGGGCGAAATGAACGTGTTGTCGTGAAGCCCAAACGATACCGAGCCGTCGGGCTGAAAACTGAGCCACGCGATGTTCGCTACCTTTCCGTCCGCTTCACATTGAAGATGTTTACGCATTCATCAGAATCTACGATTACCCGGTGGGGCCGCCGGTCGATAACGCGTTGGCGCTCGACCTGAAGCACAATTGGAGGATTAATGAGCGATCAAGCACACCGTGAAGAAGTACAAGCCCGTTGGGAACAGGTTCGCCACAGTGATAGAGCGGCGGTTGATATAGGAATCACACTGCTAAAAAGTGCAATTCTCGTCAATGCTGGCTCACTCGTGGCATTGCTCGCGTTGTCAGGACAGCTGTGGAAAGAAGATCGCCAAACGGCGATGAACGTTCTTATCAACGCCCACGCGTTTGTATATGGGCTTGGTTTCGCGGTCATCGGTGCGATTGTGGCGTATGTCTACCAGTCGCTAGTGACTCGCCGGGAAGTTCTCATTCTCGATCAAATGAACAAACGAGGAGAGGGCCCATCCAATCGCTTAAAATGGGCCAAGAGAAGTGCTGCGACTATTATGGTTTTGATCACGGTAAGTTCGTATGGTGCGTTTCTCTTCGGTGCTATCTACATCGCGAATGCATTACAAAATTAGTTACTGATCGCGCTTATTGTAGAAAAGGGCATAGGCATCCCGTCCCTCATCGTTGACAGGGTTTCGCGCGGTATCTTTGAACGACGGGATATAATCCGCGCAAAGCAAAAGGGCGGACCGTGAAGGTCCGCCCTTTTCATGCTGGCTCGGGGGGTCGGGATCGAACCGACGACCGATCGGTTAACAGCCGATTGCTCTACCGCTGAGCTACCCCCGAATAGGGCCGGCAACATAACACAAGGCCGGTTAACGTTTTCAAGCCGGACCCGCGTCGAGGCCGGTGCCTCGAGGTGGAGGCCGGAAGCGGAATCGAACCGCTGTACGAGGATTTGCAGTCCTCTGCATAGCCACTCTGCCATCCGGCCAATGGCGGGAGGATATAGGTTTCCCCGCCGAAACAGGCAATGGAGGATTGTCGCCGCCGCAGCCTATATCTAATATGCCGCAGCTTCTTAAGGCATTCTTCCCCCCAATGCCCCCAATCGATTACACCGCCGCGCGCCTTTCGATGGTCGAAAGCCAGTTGCGCCCCAACAAGGTCACCGACCCGGAGCTGCTCGCCGGCTTCCTGGCGGTGCCGCGCGAAGGCTTCGTGCCGCCCGCGCTGTCGGGCATCGCCTATATCGACGACGACATCCGGCTCAAGGCCGGTCGCTATCTGATGGAGCCGATGGTCATGGCGCGGCTGATCCAGCTCGCGGCGATCCGGCCCGGCGACCGCGTGCTCGAGATCGGCGCCGGCACCGGCTACGGCGCGGCGCTCCTGTCGCGCCTCGCCCGGACCGTCGTGGCGCTCGAATCCGATGGCGAGCTGGCGGCCATGGCGCGCACGAATTTGCGCGCGCTCGGCGCCGGCAATGTCGAGTTCGTCGAGGGGCCGCTCGAACGCGGCCACGCCGCGCGCGCGCCCTACGACGTCATCTTTATCGCCGGCGCGGTTGCGCAGATCCCGGCGGCGATCCAGGCGCAGCTCCTCGACGGCGGCCGGCTCATGGCGGTCTATCGTCCCGGCGGAGAGCCGATGGGCCAGGGCGAGATCATGACCCGCGTCGGCGCCACGCTGTCGCGCCGCCCGGCGTTCGATGCCGGCACGCCGTATCTGCCCGGCTTCGCTCCCGCACCGAGCTTCGCCTTCTAGGCGCCGCATGCGCCGCGTGCCCGCGCTCATCCTGCTCGCGGCGTCGGGGATGCTCGCCGCGCCGTCGGCGCGCGCCGAAACGCTCGAAGCCGCGCTCGCCGACGCCTACAACGACAATCCGCAGCTCCAGGCCGAGCGCGCCAATCTGCGCGCCACCGACGAAGGCGTGAACCAGGCGCTGTCGGGCTGGCGCCCGACGGTGCAGCTCAACGCCGCCGCGGGGCGCGAGCGGTTCGAGGCCACGCCGGCGACCGCGACGCTCGCGGCGCATGGCCTGACCGATCCGCGCAGCGCGGGCGTCACGCTGATCCAGCCGCTCTATCAGGGCGGCCAGACCGTCGCCAAGACGGCCCAGGCCGAGAACACGGTCAAGGCCGAGCGCGCGCATCTGGTCGCGGTCGAGGGTGCCATTCTGTTCAGCGTCGTCGGCGCCTATTTCGACGTGGTGCGCGACCAGGCGGTGGTCGAGCTCGACCGCAACAGCGAGACGCTGCTGCAGCGGACCCTCGACCAGACCCGGGCGCAATTCTCGTCGGGCCTGGTGGCGCGCACCGACGTGGCCCAGGCCGAGGCGCGGCTCGCGGCGGCGACCGCCTTGCGCCAGCAGGACGAGGGCGTGCTGCAGACCGACCGCGCCAATTACGCGCGCTTCGTCGGCCATCCGCCCGGCACGCTCGCCGCGCCGAGCGTGCGGCCGCGGATTCCGGCGACACGCGAGGCGGCGCTGGCGCTCGCCGCGACCGAGAACCCGAACGTGGTTTCCGCCCTGTTCACCGAGGAGGCCTCGCGCGATCTCATCACCGCGACCGAGGCGCAGCTGCTGCCGAGCGTCAATTTGGTCGGCCAGGTCAGCCGCCTCGACGATCCGAACTTCCTGGCCAAGCACGAGGAGACTTATTCGCTGATTCAGGCGCAGGTCTCCATGCCGCTCTACGAAGCCGGCACGATCTATTCGCAGTCGCGCCAGGCGAAGCAGAAGCTCGGCCAGAGCCAGGGCCTGACCGACGATGCGCGGCGTTTTGCGGTGCAGGGCGCGACCGCCGCCTGGGAGACGATCCAGGCGCAGCGCGCCAACATCGCCTCGAACGAGACGGCGATCCGCGCCGACGAGGTCGCCTATGAAGGCCTGCAGGCGCAGCAGCGCGCCGGCACGCGGACGCTGATCGACGTGCTGAACGCCGAGCAGGAATTGTTCCTCGATCGCACCAATCTGGTGCGCGCGCAGCACGATCTGGCGGTGGCCGAATTCAACCTGGCGCAGCAGGTGGGCCGCCTGACCGCGATCGACCTCAAGCTGCCGGTCGATCTCTACGACGTCGAGCGCTACTACAAGGCGGTGCGCGACAAATGGCTCGGCTTCGGCCCCGACCGCTAGCCTGTGGATAAGTCCGGCGCGTCGGGCCGGTGCGCAAGAGCTAGCTTTTTTCTCGGGGTCGTCCTACCATACATAGCGGCTACCCGGCGACCGGCTGGGGATAACCGCGATGTGCGAAGTTCACAAAGATAAACGTGCGAGGCCGTCATGTCCGATGTGAGACGCCAGGATGAACCGTCGATGGAGGAGATTCTCGCCTCCATCCGCCGCATCATCGCCGAGGACGCGGAAGCCGCGCCCTCTTCGAATGCCCCGGCCGAAGGCCAGGATATTCTCGAATTGACCGACCGGGTCGAGGCGGACGGCTCCGTCGTCTCGATCGCCAGCCGCCGGCCGGTGACCGAAGCCCCGGCCAGCTATTTCACGCCCGCACCGCCGCGCGCCGATCCGGCGCCGCCCGTTGTCGAGGCGATGCGCGCGGCGCCCGCGGCGCCGGAAACCGACCGGCTGATCTCGGAGACCGCGGAAGCGGCCTCGGTGGCGGCGCTGGCCGCCTTCGCCCGCGACCTGCCGCGGCAAGCGACGAGCGAGCCGTCGCCGGCCGGCGACCAGGCGATCGAGGACATCACCCGCGAGCTGCTGAAGCCGCTGCTCAAATCCTGGCTCGACGGCAATCTTCCCGGCCTGATCGAGCGTGTCGTGCGCGAGGAAATCGCCCGCCTGGCTCGGGAAGCGCGCGACCGCTGACGGTGGCGGGCTTGCCGTGACGCGCCGGCCCGCCTAAAACGGGCGGATGCTCGAAAAAACCTTCACGCCGGGCGCGATCGAGCCCGAAATCTACGCGCAATGGGAGGCCTCGGGCGCTTTCGCCGCCCATCCCGAGTC
The DNA here is from genome assembly GCA_035648735.1 of Allostellaceae bacterium. Classification (GTDB taxonomy): domain Bacteria; phylum Pseudomonadota; class Alphaproteobacteria; order ATCC43930; family CGMCC-115725; genus REEB95. Next base: position 4,154 of record DASRKX010000065.1, on the reverse strand, counting down.
GGGAAAGCGGCCTTATTGCATCATGATGCCGCCGCCCAACGTCACGGGCAGCCTGCATATGGGCCACGCGCTTACCTTCACGCTGCAGGATATTCTCACCCGCTTCGAGCGCATGCGCGGCCGCGACGTGCTGTGGCAGCCGGGCACCGACCATGCGGGCATTGCGACGCAGATGGTCGTCGAGCGGAACCTGGAGGCCGCGAAAACCACGCGCCACGATCTCGGCCGCGCCAAGTTCATCGAGCGCGTCTGGCAGTGGAAGACGGAATCGGGCGGCACCATAACGCGCCAGCTGCGCTCCTTGGGCGCCTCGCCGGATTGGCCGCGCGAGCGCTTCACCATGGACGACGGGCTGTCGGCGGCGGTGCGCCGCGTCTTCGTCCAGCTCCACAAAGAGGGGCTGATCTACCGCGACAAGCGGCTGGTCAATTGGGATCCCAAGCTGCACACCGCAGTCTCCGATCTTGAGGTCGAGGGCCGCGAGACCAAGGGCTCGCTCTGGTACATCGCCTATCCGGTCGAGGGGTCCGACGAATCCATCACCGTCGCGACGACGCGGCCCGAGACCATGCTCGGCGACACCGGAATCGCGGTTCATCCCGATGACGAACGCTACCGGCATCTGGTCGGCAGGCATGTGGTCATCCCGCTGGTCAACCGCCGCATCCCCATCGTCGCCGATGCCTATGCCGATCCGACGGCCGGCAGCGGCGCGGTCAAGATCACGCCGGCGCACGACTTCAACGATTTCGAGGTCGGCAAGCGCCACAACCTGCCGCTCATCAACATCTTCGACGCGGACGCCCGGCTCAACGACGCGGTGCCCGAGGCCTATCGTGGGTTGGATCGCTTCGCCGCGCGGAAAAAGATTCTCGCCGATCTCGAAGCGGCGGGCCGCCTCGCCAAGACCGAGCCGCACATCCTGATGGTGCCTTATGGCGACCGCTCGGGCGTCGTCATCGAGCCGTGGCTGACCGACCAGTGGTATTGCAACGCGGCCGAACTCGCCAAGCCGGCGATCGAGGCGGTGGAGCGCGGCGCCACGGTCTTCGTGCCGCGCAATTGGGAAAACACCTTCTTCGAATGGATGCGCAACATTCAGCCCTGGTGCATCTCGCGTCAGATCTGGTGGGGCCACCAGATTCCGGCGTGGTACGCGCCCGACGGCCGCATCTTCGTCGAGGAAACCGAGACGGCGGCGCAGGCGGCGGCGCGCGCGCATTACAAGAAGGACGTCGCGCTGGAGCGCGACGCGGACGTGCTCGACACCTGGTTCTCCTCGGCGCTGTGGCCGTTCTCGACGCTTGGCTGGCCGACCGAGACAATCGAGCTCAAGCGCTATTACCCGACCGACGTGCTGGTGACGGGATTCGACATCATCTTCTTCTGGGTCGCGCGGATGATGATGATGGGCTGCAAGTTCATGGGCGAGGTGCCGTTCAAGACGGTTTACATCCACGCGCTGGTACGCGACGAGCGCGGCCAGAAGATGTCGAAATCCAAGGGCAACATCGTCGATCCGCTTCGGGTCATCGAGAAATACGGCACCGACGCGCTGCGCTTCACCCTGACCGCGCTGGCGGCGCAGGGCCGGGACATCAAGCTCGCCGAGAGCCGCATCGAGGGCTACCGCAACTTTGCGACCAAGCTGTGGAACGCGGCGCGCTACGCCGAGATGAACGAGTGCAGGCTTGATGCCGAATTCGATCCCGCCAAGGCCGAGCTCACGGTCAATCGCTGGATCGCGGCGTCGCTGGCGCACGCGACGCTGCGCGTGACGGCGGCGATCGAGGAATTCAAGTTCAACGATGCGGCCGATGCCCTCTACCATTTCGTCTGGGGTAATTTCTGCGACTGGTATCTCGAATTCACCAAGCCGATCCTCACCGGCGCGGACGCCGCCGCCAAGGCCGAGACGCGCGCCATGACCGCTTGGGTGCTGGGGCAGGTCGTCCATCTGCTGCACCCGATCATGCCTTATGTGACGGAGACGCTGTGGACGCATCTCGCCGGCGAGAAGGCGGGCATGCTCATTACCGCGCGCTGGCCGCATTACGGTGGACTCGCCGATGCCGAGGCGGCGGCCGAGATGGATTGGGTGGTGAGCCTGATCGCGCAGATCCGCACGGCGCGCGCCGAGATGAATGTGCCGCCGGGCAACGAGATCGCCGCCTTCATTACCGAGGCGGGCGCGACTGAACTCGCGTGGATCGAGCGTCACGGCGATCAGCTCCGGCGCTTGGTGCGGCTGTCGATGATTCATCCCGTCGATGCCAAGGCGCCGGCTAAGCAGAACAGCATCCAGGTGGTGGTCGAGGGTGCGTCGCTGCTGCTCGATCTCGCCGGGGCCATCGATCTCGGCAAGGAGCGCGCGCGGCTCAAGAAGGAGGAGCAGGCGATCCGCGACGAGCTCGACAAGATCGCCGCCAAGCTCGGCAATCCGAATTTCGTCGCCCGGGCCAAGCCCGAGGCGGTCGAAGAGCAGCGCAATCGCGAAGCTGAGGCGCGCGCCTCTCTCGCGCGATTGGACGCGGCGATAGCGCGGATCGGCGGGGCGTAGTACGGCCGATACGGGCGAAGTGCTATTCTGCGTGACGTTCCAAACCAGCAAAGGGGGAGCAGCGATGGCAAAATATCTCGTGCGGGTTTCCTATACCCCGGATGGCGTCAAAGGGCTGATGAAGGACAAGGCGTCGGGCCGCCGCGCGGCGGTGGCGAAGTTGATCGAATCCGACGGCGGCAAGCTCGAGGCGTTCTATTTCGCGTTCGGCGCGGACGACGTGATTTCGATCGTGGATATTCCCAATCCGGCCGCCGCTGCCGCGTTTTCGCTCGCCGTCAATGCCGCCGGCATGGCGCAGCTGAGCCTCACGCCGCTGCTGACTGTCGACGAGATGGATGCGGCGATCAGCAAATCGGTGACCTATCGGCCGCCGGGGCGCTGAACGTCATATGCCGGCCTTGGTCCTCGGCGCGGCCGGTGGCAAGATCGGCGCATGAGCAAGGCGTTCACCAAGGAAGACGATGGTGGCCCCGAAGAGCTGGAGCCCGAGGCCGAATCCGCTCCGGCGCTGCCCGCCGGCGCCAAGAACTACATCACGCCGGCCGGGCTGCAGCGCCTGAAGGACGAGCTGAAATCGCTCGTCTCGGTGGAGCGGCCGAAGGTGGTCGAGACCGTGTCCTGGGCGGCGGGGAACGGCGACCGCTCCGAGAACGGCGACTATATCTACGGCAAGAGGCGGCTGCGCGAGATCGATTCCCGCATCCGGTTCCTGACCAAGCGGATGGAGATCGCGGCACCGGTCGATCCGGCGGCGCAGAAGAATCACGACCAAGTGTTCTTCGGCGCCACCGTCACCTATGCGACGCCCGACGCCCAGGAGCACACCGTCACCATCCTCGGCATCGACGAGGCCGACGCCGATCAGGGACAGGTGAGCTGGATCTCGCCCATTGCCAAGGCACTTCTCAAGGCACGGGTCGGCGACGTGGTCGAGCTGCGCAGCCCGCGCGGCGCCGAAGCCATCGAAATTGTCGCCATCAGCTATCCGGGGAAGGCCTAGCAAGCGCCGCCGGAGCTTTGTAAGGTGCGGGTCAAGCCCGCGCCCAGGAGTGTCCGTCATGCCCGATGGCATAAGCAAAAAACCGTTCGACAAGTCGAAGCTGCCGAGCCGGCACATCACCGTCGGGCCCGAGCGCGCGCCGCATCGCTCGATGTTCTACGCCATGGGGGTGACCGAGCAGCAGCTGACTCAGCCCATCGTCGGCGTCTGCACCACCTGGAACGAGGCGGCGCCGTGCAACATCACGCTGGCGCGCCAGGCCCAGGCGGTGAAGAAGGGTGTCGCCGCCGCCGGCGGCACGCCGCGCGAATTCACCACCATCACTGTCACCGACGGCATCGCCATGGGCCATGCCGGGATGAAATCGTCGCTGGTGTCGCGCGAGATCATCGCCGATTCGGTCGAGCTCACCATGCGTGGCCACAGCTACGATGCGCTGGTCGGGCTGGCCGGCTGCGACAAGTCGCTGCCCGGGCTGATGATGGCGATGCTGCGCCTCAACGTGCCGGCGGTGTTCATGTATGGCGGCTCGATCCTGCCCGGCCGCTTTCAGGGCCGCGACGTCACCATCGTCGACGTCTTCGAGGGTGT
>DASRKX010000064.1:0-20505 GCA_035648735.1 Allostellaceae bacterium | reverse complement strand
AACGCTGCCGGCAATGGGGCAGGGTGGTGATCTTCTCCGACGGCGACGCCGTGTTCCAGCCGATCAAGGTGCAACGCGCCGGCCTGTGGCAGGCGGTGGACGGAAGCGTGCTGATCTATGTCCATAAGGAAGAGGAGCTGGCCGATGTCGAGCGCCTCTACCCCGCCGAACGCTATGTGCTGGTCGACGACAAGCTGCGCGTGCTGACCGCGGTCAAGAAAATCTGGCGCGAGCGCGTGGTCACCGTGTTCCCGCAGCAGGGGCATTACGCCAACGACCCGGCGGCGTCGGCCGCCTATCCGGCGGCCGATCTCCGCGTCGCCAAGATCGATGAGCTGCTCGGCTTCGACAAAACCCGCTTCACCGCGGCCTAAGGCGGCGCATTCCGGCGCGCGTCACGCCGCGCGCCGCCAATCGGCGAGCCAGGCGACGGTCTGCTCGACGCTTTGCGGCGGGGCGAAATGATCGCCCTGGAGCTGCGTCACGCCGAGGCTTTCGAGCAGGCTGGCCGTCTCGGCGTTCTCGATGCCTTCGGCGATGCAATCCAGCTGCATGTTGCGCGCGAGGTCGACGATCGATTTGACGACCGCGACGGCATCGCGCTGCGGCAAATCGGCGATGAAGGAGCGGTCGATCTTGATGGTCGAGAAGGGGAGCTGCTTCAACCGCTTCAGCGAGGAAAATCCGGCGCCGAAATCGTCGATGGCGAGCCGCAGGCCCTTGAGCCGCAGCCGGGCGAAGACGTCGATGCTCGTCAGATGTTCGGCGAAGGCCGCGGTCTCGGTCAGCTCGAGCGAGAAGCGCCCGATAGGCACCTGCGCGTCGCGCAGGATCGCCGCCACCCGCTCGGGGAAATCGCGCGCATCGAGGTTGCGCCCCGAGATGTTGACGGCGATGGGCGTATCGTAGCCGGCCTCGACCAGCCGGCCGTAGTCGCGCGCCGCCCGGGCCAGCACGCCGCAGGTCAGCGCATCGATCGCCGGCGCCGATCGCTCGGCCAGGTCGATGAAGCGGTCGGGCTCGAGGCGGCCAAGGGCCGGATGCTGCCAGCGCACCAGCGCCTCGAGCATGACGATGCGGCGCGGGTCGCGCACGACGATCGGCTGGTATTCGACGAAAAGCTCGTCCGCGGCGATCGCTGCGATGAGTTGGTCGGTGGTGAGCGGCGTCAGCGCACCGGTCATTCCGCCGCTCCGGCAACCGTCTCGCCGGCGAGCAGGTTGCCGACCGCGGCGGCGAACTCGGTCCTGCGCAGCGGCTTCTGCAACACGCCGTCGGCGCCGAGCTCGCGCGCGACATCCAGGACGTTCACGCCGTTCATCAACCCGCCGCCCGAAATCGCCAGGATCTTCACCATGGGTGCGATGCGCTTCACGGCGAGAATGATCTCGATGCCCTCCTTGTTGGGCATGATGATGTCGGTGATGACGAGGTCGGGGCGATCGGCGGCGAAGAGCGAAAGTCCTTCCTGTCCGTCGGCCGCGACGCTCAGCGTGTGACCTTGCCCATCGAGCATGCGCAACAGCGTGTCGCGCATTTTGACGTCGTCATCGATGACCAGGATCTTCGCCAATTTTTCCTCGTATGCCGGGCCGCAAAATTATCCACAGTCGATGATTAGCGAAAAAGGTACAAATACCCATAGAAGAAGAATGAGGCAAATCAACGAGTCGCAATAACATCTTCGTGTCTTGGCTGCACGCCGGCGCGTTCACCTTCGCCGGGGGTAGTGGCGTGCGATGTGCCGAACCCCATCGCTGGTGGGTGTCACCAAACATACACGGGTCGGCAACATTGCCGTCGCGGAATCGCTGTTAGAGAGCGCTCGTCGGTCAACTCCTTTTGGCGATTCCGAGGTTCCATGATCCATCCCATCGCGTTCGCCCCCTTCGCGCCTGCCCGTTATTCTGCCTCCGCGTCGGCGGTGGACCCGATCCTGCTGACCATGCTCGCGGTCAACCAGCTCGGCCCGGCAACCATGCGCACGGTGACCAACGGCAAGGTGCAGCGCATCGAGGTGTCCGATGTGCGCGTCGCGGCGATCTTCCGCGCGGCGCTCGACGAGATGCAGAAGGCGCGGCGCACCGACCGGCTGGTGGAGATCGTGGTGGCGCCGGCGGCCGCCGCCGCAGCGGACGCGCCGCAAGCCGCCTGACGATTTAGGACGCGGCTTCGCTCAATAATTGAAGCGCGCGCAGTGTCGCCGCGCGGCGGATGGCGCTCCGGTCGCCCGCGAAGATTTGCCGCTCGGTCGCGAGCTTGCCGCCCTTTCGCGCAATGCCGAAATAGACCAGCCCGACCGGCTTTTCCGGCGAGCCGCCGCCCGGCCCGGCGATGCCGGTGATCGAGACCGCGAGATCGACCGGCGCCTGCGCCAGCGCGCCCGCCGCCATCGCCGCGGCGGTCTCGGCGCTGACCGCGCCGCGGGTTTCGATCAGCGTTGCCGGGACGCCGAGCAATTCGGTCTTGGCCTGGTTGGAATAGGTAACAAAGCCGCGCTCGACCACGTCGGAGGAGCCGGCGATGGCGGTCAATGCCGCCGTGACCATGCCGCCGGTGCAGGATTCGGCGGTGGCGAGTTTCCAGCCGCGCTTGCGGCACAGCGCCAGCACCGCCTCGGCGCGCTTGTCGAGCTCGTCATCGCGCAAGGAAATGCTCGCCGGCGAGGATCACGAGCGCGGCATAGATTCCGGCGAGCACATCGTCGGCCATGATGCCGAGGCCGCCGGGCAACCGCTCGAGCCGGCGGATCGGCCACGGCTTGGCGATGTCGAACAGGCGGAAGAGAAGAAAGCCGGCGGCGAAGGGCAGCGGCGTCAGCGCGGCGGGCAGCAGCGCGATGAATTGCCCGGCGACCTCGTCGATGACGACCTCGCCCGGATCCGTGCCGCCGAGCGCCTTGGCGTAGCATTCGCTCGCCCACCAGCCGACCAGGAAGACGGCGACGGCACCGGCAAAGAGCGCCCAAACGCCGCCGAGCCAGAGCAGCAGCCAGGCGAGCGGCAACGCGGCGAGCGAGCCCCAGCTGCCGGGCGCCGCGGGCAGGAGGCCGCAACCGAACCAGGTCGCGAGCCACGCCGCCGGATGCGATAGCGGCAAGCGATGCACGGCGCTCATGCCGTCGGCAGCCGCAGGGTCGCCACCGCCTGCGCCGCGATGCCCTCGCCGCGGCCGGTGAAGCCGAGCTTCTCGGTGGTCGTCGCCTTGACGCTGACGCGTTTCGGATCGAGCGCCAGGATGTCGGCGATACGCTTCACCATGGCGTCGCGATGCGGGCCGATCTTCGGGCTCTCGCAGATGAGCGTCACATCGACATGCGCGATCGCCCCGCCGGCGGCGGCGACCAGATCGGCGGCGTGGCGCAGGAAGCGGTCGGAGGCGGCGCCGCGCCATTGCGGATCGCTCGGCGGAAAATGGACACCGATGTCGCCGGCGCCCAGCGCACCCAGAAGCGCGTCGGTCAGCGCATGCAGCCCGGCATCGGCGTCGCTGTGGCCGACGAGGCCCCGCGCATGCGGCACGACCACGCCGCACAGCCAGACATGGTCGCCGGGGCCGAAGGCATGCACGTCGAAGCCCTGGCCGATACGGACATCGCCCAGCCGCGCGGCGATGAAGCTTTCGGCGCGCCGCAAATCCTCGGGCGTCGTCACCTTGATGTTGTCCTCGCTGCCGGCGACCAGCGTGACCGGCAGGCCGGCGCGCTCCGCCACCGCGGCGTCGTCGGAAAGGTCCATGCCGGCGCAAGCCTTGTGCGCGGCAAGTATATCGCTATAGCGAAATCCCTGCGGCGTTTGCGCGCGCCAGAGATTCCCGCGCTCGATTGTTTCGGCGATTCGCGCGCCATCGCCGCGCTTCACCGTGTCGAGCATTGGCAGCGCCGGGATCGCCGCCGGGGTTTCGGCGAGCGCCGCCAGCACGCGGTCGATGGTGCCGCTGTCGAGGAAAGGCCGCGCGCCGTCATGGACCAGAATGCGCGTCGGTTTCAGGGAGCCGAGGCTTTCGAGCCCGAGGCGCACCGAATCCTGCCGCGCCGCCCCCCCGGCGACCGGCGGCAGCAGATCGAGGCCGGCGGCGGCGATCGCGTAATGCGCGACATCGTCGGGATGATAGACGACGCGCACGCCGTCGATCGCGGGATGCCGCGTCAGCGTCTCGAGCGAATGGCGCAGCAACGGCTTGCCTGCCAGCGGCTGATATTGCTTCGGCCGGTTGCCGCCGAGCCGCGCGCCGCGGCCGGCCGCGACGACGAGCGCGATGCAGGAAGTCATGGCGGCGCGACCCTAGACCATGGCGCGACCGCTTGCCAAGGAACCGGGATTTTTGTTGCAATGCAAAATAACCTGGCTATGCTATTGCTTAAATCTTAGCCACTATCGGATGTTGCGCATAAAATGAGCAGACTTCCGCCAGCGATTGACCTCGGCGCCGCTCGAATCGACGAGCCGGTGATCCTGGCGCCGATGTCCGGGGTGAGCGACCTGCCGTTCCGGCGCTTGGTCAAGCGCTTCGGCGCCGGATTGGTCGTGTCGGAAATGATCGCCAGCGAGGCGATGATCCGCGAAAGGCGGCGCTCGCTCATCATGGCGCAAAGCGAAGCGGTTGAGCAGCCGATGGCGGTGCAGCTCGCCGGCTGCGAGCCGCATGTCATGGCCGAGGCGGCGAAGCTCAACGCCGACCGCGGTGCCCAGATCATCGACATCAATTTCGGCTGCCCGGTGAAGAAGGTGGTCAACGGCCACGCCGGCTCCGCCCTGATGCGCGACGAGATCCACGCCGCGCGCATTCTCGAAGCCACGGTGCGGGCCGTCGATCTGCCGGTGACGCTGAAAATGCGCACCGGCTGGGACGACAAGAGCCGCAACGCGCCGAACCTGGCGCGCATCGCGCAGGCGTGCGGCATCCGCATGATCGCGGTGCATGGCCGCACGCGCTGCCAGTTCTACGACGGCCAGGCCGATTGGGCCTTCATCCGCGACGTCAAGGCGGCGGTGACCATCCCGGTGATCGCCAACGGCGACATCACCACCGTGGCGGAGGCGGGGACGGCGCTCGAAATGTCCGGCGCCGACGGGCTGATGATCGGCCGGGGCGCCTATGGCCGGCCGTGGTTCCCGCGCCAGGTGATTCACTTTCTCAAGACCGGCCAGATGATGCCCGAACCGGATCTTTCGGCGCAGCTCGACATCGTACTCGGCCATTACGACGACATGCTGGCTCATTACGGCGTCGACAACGGCAGCCGCATGGCGCGCAAGCATCTCGGCTGGTACTCGAAGGGCTTGCCGGGCTCGGCGGAGTTCCGCGCCGCGGCCATGCGCGAGCCCGACCCCGCGCGGGTGAAGGCGATGATCCGCGCCTTCTATTTGCCGCTCGCCGAGCGCAAGGCGGCGTAATGGCCTTCCGCACCATTGTCCGCAAATTCAGCCCGGCCGCCGTCGATCCGGCGCAGCTGCTGGCGGCGCTGCCCGATCCGCTGCTCGTGCTCGATGGCAACGACGTGGTCTGCTACGTCAACGCCGCCGCCGAGCAGCTCTTCGACACCGGTGCCGTGACGCTGCTCGGCTCGTCGTTGCTCGACATCCTTCCGGCCGACGGGCCGATCTTCGCGCTGATCGAAAGCGTGCGCGCCACGGGCCACAGCGTTTCCGAATACGGCGTGACGCTGGAGACGCCGCGCCTGCCGACGCGTTTCGTCGATATCCAGGCGGCGCCCCTGTCGGAAGCGCGCGACCGGGTCGTGGTGCGGCTGCAGGAGCGCTCGATCGCGCAGAAGATCGACCGGCAATTGACTCATCGCAACGCCGCGCGGTCGGTGACGGCGATGGCCTCGATGCTGGCGCATGAGGTGAAGAACCCGCTTTCCGGCATCCGCGGGGCGGCGCAGCTGCTCGAGGAGAACGCCAGCAATGCCGACCGCGAGCTGACGCGGCTGATTTGCGACGAGGCCGACCGCATCTGCGCGCTGGTCGACCGCATGGACGTGTTCTCGGACCAGCGGCCGCTGGAGCGCAACGCCGTCAATATCCACGTCGTGCTGGAGCGGGTGCGCAAGGCGGCGCAGTCGGGCTTCGCGCGGCAGATAAAATTCACCGAGAACTACGATCCGTCGCTGCCGCCGGTGCACGGCAACCGCGACTTGCTGATCCAACTGTTCCTCAACCTGGTCAAGAACGCGGCCGAGGCGGCACCGGAGAAGGGCGGCGAGATCGAGTTGTCGACCTCGTTCCAGCACGGCGTGCGGCTGGCCTTTGCCGGCACCGACAGCCGCGTTCACCTGCCGCTGATGATCTCGGTCGCCGATAACGGCCAGGGCATTCCCGAGGATCTGCGCGCGCATCTCTTCGATCCGTTCGTTTCGACCAAGCACAACGGCAAGGGGCTGGGGTTGGCGCTGGTCGCCAAGGTGGTCGGCGATCATGGCGGCGTCATCGAATTCTCGAGCGAGCCGCGCCGCACCGTCTTCCGCGTCTATCTGCCGATCGCGCCCCGCGACGCGAAGGCGGAGGCGGAGTCCGAATGACCGATCCATCGACCATCCTGATCGCCGATGACGACCGCGCCATCCGCACGGTGCTGACCCAGGCGCTGGGCCGCCTCGGCCATAACGTGCGCACCACCGGCAACGCGGCGACGCTGTGGCGCTGGGTGTCGGACGGCGAAGGCGACCTCGTCATCACCGACGTGGTCATGCCGGACGAGAACGGCCTCGAATTGGTGCCGCGCATCAAGAAGCTGCGCCCCGAGCTGCGCATCATCGTAATGAGCGCGCAGAACACGCTGATGACCGCGGTCAAGGCGACCGAGCGCGGGGCCTTCGAATACCTGCCCAAGCCGTTCGATCTGCGCGAGTTGGTCAGCGTCGTTGAGCGCGCGCTGACCGCGCCGCATGGCGGCGTGCCGTCGACGGCGGCGGACGGCGAGGATGAGGACCAGCTCCCGCTGATCGGCCGCTCCCAGGCGATGCAGGAAATCTATCGCGTGCTGGCGCGGCTGATGGGCACCGACCTTACCGTCATGATCGCCGGCGAGAGCGGCACCGGCAAGGAGCTGGTGGCGCGCGCGCTGCACGATTACGGCAAGCGCCGCTCCGGGCCCTTCGTCGCCATCAACATGGCGGCGATTCCGCGCGAGTTGATCGAGAGTGAATTATTCGGACATGAAAAAGGCTCCTTCACCGGCGCCACGGCGCGCGGCGTCGGCCGTTTCGAGCAGGCGCAGGGCGGCACGCTGTTCCTCGACGAGATCGGCGACATGCCTCTTGAAGCTCAGACGAGATTGCTGCGCGTGCTGCAGCAGGGCGAATACACCACCGTCGGCGGCCGCACGCCGATCCGCGCCGATGTGCGGATCATCGCGGCCACCCATCGCGATCTGCGCCAGCTCATCCGCCAGGGATTATTCCGCGAGGATCTGTTCTATCGCCTCAACGTCGTGCCGATGCGCCTGCCGTCGCTGCGCGAGCGCACCGAGGATATTCCGGCGCTGGTGCGGCATTTCTTCCAGATCGCGGTGAACGAGGGCTTGCCGCCGAAAACGCTCGACCAGCCAGCGATGGAGCGGCTCAAGAGCTATCGCTGGCCCGGGAATGTGCGCGAACTCGAGAATCTGGTGCGCCGCGTCGCGGCGCTTTATTCGCAGGAAGTCATCGGCCTAGATGCCATCGAGGCCGAGCTGGCCGAGGCGTCGCCGGCAGGATCGCCCGATGTCGCGGCCGGCAACGAGGGCCTTGCCGTGGCGGCCGAACGCCATTTGCGCGATTATTTCGCCGCGCATAAGGGCGGCTTGCCGCCGATCGGACTCTATGATCGGGTGCTGCGCGAGATCGAGCGGCCGCTCATTCAGCTGACGCTGGGTGCGACGCGCGGCAATCAGCTCCGCGCCGCCGAACTCCTTGGTCTCAACCGCAACACGCTGCGCAAGAAGATCCGCGAATTGGACATCGACATCGGCCGCGGCGCGAAATAGCGCGCATCTAGGCGCGCTTCGCCTGCGCGGGAGCCAGTAAGTCGCGGATCGCCGCTTCCATGTCGGTCATGCGGAACGGCTTGGCGATGAATTGGTCGGCGGTCTCGCTGTAGAGCGCTTCGATCGCATTCGGGTTGCCCGACATCAGCAGCAGCGGGATGTTTCGCGCGCGCGCGAGCATCGCCAGTTCGATGCCGCGTTCGCCGTAGAGCACGACGTCGGAGATGACGAGGTCGAAGCGGGTATTTGCCATCGCCGCGCGCGCCGCCGCGCCGTCGGTCGCCGTGGTCACGGCGTAGCCCTTTTCCGACAGGAAGCTGTCGATCAAGGTGCAGATGTCGCTGTTATCGTCGATGACGAGAATTTTCCGCACGGTCCGATCCCACAGGCGAGAGTGATTTGCCGACTTTTTAGTCCCGGTATTTGGAAAATAGCTTCGCCGCCCTGTCAGATTGTGTCTGTCCGCTCTGTGACAAAGCTGTGAAAATAGTTCGTCCGCTACCGTTCAGTTTGCTATCGAGACGACAAAGGCCCATGTTGCATGCATCGTCTGCCCGAGGTCGTTTTGAGGCGCAGGCGGCTGAGAGACACGCCCGTGCTCCCGCCTTGCCTTATGGCAGAGGATCACGTGGCCCCATCATCGCCCTTATTGGGTAATCGTCTGCTCGATGCCTTGCCGGCCGAAATTCGCGCCGCGCTCGCGCCCCACTTCACGACAATCGACCTGCCGTTCGAGGTGGTCATCCATGAGCCCGGCGCGAAGCTCGAACATGCGCTGTTCCCGACCGAGGGCATGATCTCGGTCATCGCCGCCATGGGGAACGGCGCGCTGGTCGAGATTGGGATTGTCGGCAATGACGGCATGTTCGGCATCTCGCTGATTCTCGGCGACGAGCGGCCGCCGCAAATGGCGATGGTCCAGATGAAGGGCCGCGCGTTGCAGATCGAGAGCGACATCCTGCTGAAGCAGGTCGCGGCGTTTCCGGCGCTGCAAAAGCGGCTGTTGCGCTATGCCCAGGCGAATTTGTCCAGCACCGCGCAATCCGTCGCCTGCAACCGGCTCCATCTGCTGGAGCAGCGCTGTGCCCGCTGGCTGCTGGTGGCGCATGACCGGTCGCCCGGCGCCACTCTGCACCTCACCCATGAATTGCTTTCCATCATGCTGGGCGTGCGGCGGCCCGGCGTTACGGTCGCGGCCCAGGCGCTCCAGAGCGCCGGCGTCATCAGCTATAACCATGGCGAGATCAATATCCTCGACCGGCAGGGGCTCGAAGCCGCCTCCTGCGAGTGCTACCGCGCCAACACCGAGGAAACCGCCCGGCTGATGGCCTAAAAGCCCGGCCCTGGGCTGGTTAGCCGCTGCGGTACTCAAAAGACACAAAAATCATTTTCTAGTGTAGAATTAAGCACTTCAGGGTGTGGCGGCTCAGGCACACCCGGCGGGCAGGGACGGCTAAGGGCGGCCAGGGGCGGAATGAGCGTTTCTCGCGAATTGGTGCTATGGGCGCGACGTGTGCGGCTGTCCCGCAAGCTCGCGTTGCTGCTCGCCATCGCCGCGGCGCTGTCGGCGGTCGCCACCTTCGCCGCCATGCGCGGCGTGCCGCCCTTCGATACCCGGCCGCATCTCGATCAGCTCATTCTTCTGGTCAACATCGTGCTGGTGCTGCCGCTGGTCGCCATCGTGGCGTGGCGCATCGTCCAGGTCTGGGCCGAGCGCCGCCGCGGTCTCGCCGGCTCGCGCCTCCACATCCGGCTGGTCGTGCTGTTCAGCCTGGTGGCGGTGATCCCGACCATCATCGTCGCGATCTTCTCCTACCTGCTGTTCAGCTTCGGCGTGCAGGCCTGGTTCAGCGAGCGCGTGCGCACCGCGCTGCAGGAATCGCTCGTCGTGGCGGAGGCTTACCTCCACGAGCATCAGCAGACCATTCGCGCCGACGTCGTCAACATGGCGAACGATCTCAACCGCGAAGGCGCGCTGTTGAGTATTTCGCCGGACCGCCTCGACCAGATGGTGCGGGCGCAGGCGGCGCTGCGCTCCTTGAACGAGGCGGTGGTGTTCGATGGCCAGGGACGCATCCTGGCGCGCACCGGCCTGACCTTCTCGCTCGAATTGCAGCCGATCCCGCAATGGGCGATCCAGCAGGCGCGCGGCGGCGAGGTCGCCATCCTGACCAGCGGCAACGAGGATCGGGTGCGCGCGCTGATCCGTCTAAACCGCTTCGGCGACGTTTTTCTCTTTATCGGGCGCGACGTCGATCCCGCGGTGCTGGCGCATATGGCGCAGACGCAGAGCGCCGTCGCGCAATACGAGCAGCTCGAGGGGCAGCGCTCGGAATACCAGGTCGCCTTCACCATGGTGTTCTTCGCCGTCGGCATCCTGCTGCTGACCGGCGCGGTCTGGGTCGGCCTGACCTTCGCCATGCGGCTGACGCGGCCGATCAGCTCGCTCATCATCGCCGCCGAAAGGGTGCGCGGCGGCGACCTTACGGCGCGCGTGCCGGTCGCCACGGGCGACGAGGAATTCGGCTCGCTGTTCCGCGCCTTCAACCGCATGACGCATCAGCTCGAAACGCAGCAAAGCGAGCTCGTCGAGGCCAACCGCCAGCTCGATCAGCGGCGGCGCTTCACCGAGGTGGTGCTGTCGGGCGTCTCGGCCGGCGTCATCGGCCTCGATCAGAACGCCCGCATCAATTTGCCGAACCGCTCGGCCTCGGTGCTGCTCGGCGTCGATCTCGAGCAGATGATCGGCCAGGATCTTGCCGAAATCGCGCCCGAGATGGCCGGATTGCTCGACCAGGTGGCCGAGCGGCCCGAGCGGCTGGCGGAATCGCAGATCCAGCTCACCCGTGACGGGCAGACCGCATTGCTGCTGGTGCGCATCGCCGCCGAGCGGAATGCCGGCGAGGTAAAGGGCTATGTCGTCACCTTCGACGACGTCACCAGCCTGATCTCGGCGCAGCGCAAGGCGGCCTGGGCCGACGTCGCCCGCCGCATCGCGCACGAGATCAAGAACCCGCTGACGCCGATCCAGCTTTCGGCCGAGCGTTTGAAGCGCAAATATACGAAGGAGATCCGCAACGATCCCGAGACCTTCGCGATCTGCACCGACACCATTATCCGGCATGTCGGGGATATCGGCAGGATGGTCGACGAATTCTCGTCCTTCGCGCGCATGCCGGCGCCGGTGCTGAAGGAGGAGAATCTCGCCGAGATCGTCCGCCAGGCCGCTTTCCTGCAGCGCACGGCGAGCCCCGACATCCGCATCGAGCTCGATTTGCCGCCGCAGCCGGCGCGTGTCTTCTGCGATTCGCGCCAGGTCAGCCAGGCGCTGATCAATATTCTCAAGAACGCAGCCGAGGCGATCGCGGCGCGCATCGCCGCCGGGGGCCCGGGCGCGCCGCCGGGCGAAATCCGCGTGCGAATCGCCGAGGACGCGCAGCGCGTCAATCTGGCCGTCGAGGACAATGGCTGCGGCCTGCCGCAGCAGGAGCGCGACCGCCTGACCGAGCCTTACGTCACGACGCGCGCCAGCGGTACCGGCCTGGGCCTGGCGATCGTGAAGAAGATCATGGAGGACCATCGTGGGGAGCTGGCGCTCGAGGATCGCGGCGGCGGCGGCGCGCGCATCACCTTGCGCTTCCAGCGCCTCGAAGCGCGCCCCGACGCCCCCGAAGCCGATTCCGGTTCGGATGCCGATCCCGAAGCCGGCCGAATGGAAGCCACGCATGGCGCATGACATCCTGGTCGTCGACGACGAGGCCGACATCCGCGCGCTGATGAGCGGCATCCTGCGCGACGAAGGCTATGAGACGCGCGAGGCCGCCAACAGCACGCAGGCGCTGGCCAGTTTGCGCGCGCGCATGCCGACGCTCGTCGTGCTGGACATCTGGCTGCAGGGTAGCGAGCTCGACGGCCTCGAGATTCTCAAGATCGTCCGGCGCGAGCTGCCCAATCTTCCGGTGGTGATGATCTCGGGCCACGGCAACATCGAGACCGCGGTCGCGGCGATCAAGATCGGCGCCTATGACTTCATCGAGAAGCCGTTCAAGTCGGACCGCCTGCTGCACATCGTCGAGCGCGCCATCGAGGCGACGCGCCTCAGGCGCGAGAACGAGGAATTGAAGCAGCGCGCCGGCGCCGAGGACGAGCTGGTCGGCTCCTCGCAGATCGTCTCCCAACTGCGCCAGCAGCTCGACCGCGTCGCGCCCACCAACAGCCGCGTCCTCATCACCGGCGCGCCGGGCGCCGGCAAGGAGGTCGTGGCGCGCATCCTCCATGCGCGGTCGCGCCGCGCGCGCGGGCCGTTCGTCACCTTGAGCTGCGCCACGATGCGGCCGGAGCGGCTGGAGATCGAGCTCTTCGGCGCGGAGGCGGGCGCCGACGGCGCCGATAGCGCGCGCAAGATCGGCACCTTCGAGGAAGCGCATGGCGGCACGCTCTTCCTCGACGAGGTCGCCGACATGCCGGCCGAGACCCAGGGCAAGATCGTCCGCGCGCTGCAGGAACAGACCTTCGAGCGGGTCGGCGGCGGCCGGGTCAAGGTCGACGTCCGCGTCATCGCCTCGACCAATCGCGACCTGCCGGCCGAGATCGCCGCCGGCCGGTTCCGCGAGGATCTTTATTACCGGCTCGCGGTGGTGCCGCTGCATGCGCCGCCGCTGTCGGCGCGGATCGAGGATATTCCGCTCTTGGCGCGGCATCTGATGGCGCGCGCGGCCGAGGCGGCGCGGCTCAACCCGCGCGAATTCGGCGACGACGCCATGGCGGCGCTGCAGGCCTATGAATGGCCGGGCAATGTGCGCCAGCTTCGCAACGCCATCGACTGGGTGCTCATCATGGCGCCGGGCGATTCGCGCGAGCCGTTGCGCGCCGAGCATCTGCCGCCTGAGATCACCGCCATCGCGCCCGCCGTCGTCAAATGGGACCGCGGCGGCGAGTTGATGAGCCTGCCGCTGCGCGACGCGCGCGAAATGTTCGAGCGCGAGTATTTGCTGGCGCAGATCACCCGCTTCGGCGGCAACATCTCGCGCACCGCCGCGTTCGTCGGCATGGAGCGCTCGGCGCTGCACCGCAAGCTTAAGTCGCTGGGCGTCGGCGGGATCGACCGCAACGGCACCGAACGCACCAAGCTCGAAGCCTGACGGGCCGCCGCCGATGTCGCGCATCGCTTATGTCAACGGCCGCTATCTGCCGCATCGCCGCGCCATGGTGCATGTCGAGGATCGCGGCTTCCAGTTCGCCGACGGCGCCTACGAGGTGATCGCCGTGCGCGGCGGCGGCTTTCTCGACGAGGGACCGCATCTGCGTCGGCTCCATCGCTCGCTCTCGGCGCTGCAGATCGCGCCGCCGATGTCGGATGCCGCGCTCAAATCCGTCATGCGCGAAACGGTGCGGCGCAACCGCGTCTCCGCCGGCATGCTCTATATCCAGGTGACGCGCGGCTCAGCCCCGCGCGAGTTTGCCTTCCCGGCGACGGCGCGGCCGACCCTGGTGATGACAGCGCGCAATCTCAAGCCGCTCGATCCCAAGCTTTTGACCGACGGCGTGCGCGTTATCACCGTTCCCGACATCCGCTGGGCGCGGCCCGATATCAAATCGGTGGCGCTGCTGCCGAACGCGCTCGGCAAGCAGCGTGCGAAGGAGGTCGGCGCCTACGAGGCCTGGCAGGTCGATCGCGACGGCAACGTCACCGAAGGCACCTCGAGCAACGCCTGGATCGTCACCGCGCAGGATGAAATCATCACGCGCCATGCCGACCAGGGCATCCTCAACGGCGTGACGCGGCTCGGCATCCTCAAGGTGGCGGGCGAGGCGGGCCTGAAATTGATCGAGAGATCCTTCTCCGTCGCCGAGGCGAAGGCGGCGCGCGAGGCCTTTCTCACCAGCACGACCAACTTCATCGTGCCGGTGGTGCGCATCGACGACGTGAATTTGGGGGAGGGCAGGCCGGGCAAGCTCGCCGGGCGGCTGCGGGCGCTCTATGACGACTACGTCGCGGCCGGCGGCGGGAAATGAACGGTCCCGTCGCCGCAGGCGACAACCCCATGAAACCGTCCGCGATCATCTTCGATTGGGACAACACCCTGGTCGATACCTGGGAAACCATCCACGCGGCGCTGGTGCAGACGCTGGACGCCATGGGGCATCCGGCCTGGACGCTCGCCGAAACCAAGATTCGCGTCGCGCGTAGCCTGAAGAACAGCTTTCCGGCACTGTTCGGCGACCGCTGGGACGAGGCGCGGCAGCACTATCTCGACGCCTATGCCGCCATTCATCTTGAACGCCTTGTGGCATTGCCGGGTGCGGCGGCAATGCTCAAAGCGCTGCACGGTTCCGGCTACTATCTCGCCGTGGTCAGCAACAAGACGGGCAAATCGCTGCGCATCGAGGCCGAGCATATCGGCTGGGCGCGCTATTTTCGGCGGCTCGTCGGGGCGGGGGACGCCCAGGCCGACAAGCCCGATCCGGCCTGCATCCGCCTGGCCCTCGACGGCAGCGGCATCGCGCCCGACCGGGCGGTCTGGTTCGTCGGCGATACCGCCCTCGATATGGAGAGCGCGCATCAGGCCGGGCTTACGGCGGTGCTGCTGGGCGACCCGCAGGGCAATGCCGAGGAGCTTGCTAAGTTCCCGCCCGATATGCGTTTTCCGGACTGTGATTCTTTTGTGAACCATCTTCGAGGGTTGTGAATTCACTTCCGGCGGGGTTTTTGATATCAATTGGTGACGAGCCCGCGAAAGCGGCCCAAAAGCCGCAGGAATCGGCTCCGACCGGCGTAAAACTGAAAAGAAAAGGGGAACCCCATGTCGTCGGAAAAATCACAAAATGTGCAGGATGTCTTTCTCAACAATGTGCGCAAGAACAAGACGCCGGTGACCGTCTTCCTGGTCAACGGCGTCAAGCTCCAGGGCATCATCACCTGGTTCGACAATTTCTGCGTGCTGCTGCGGCGCGACGCGCATTCGCAGCTCGTCTACAAGCACGCGATCTCGACCGTCATGCCGGCGCAGCCGATCCAACTCTTCGAGCCCGGCGAGAAGGCCGAAGAAGCTTGAGAGAATGACGGCGGCAGAGCGCGACCACAGGGTCTCCGTCGGCCGCTGCCTGGTTGTTCACCCGATCCTGCGGAACGCGCGCGGTAGCCGCGCGCGGGCGGGCGCTCGCGCGAGCGGCGCGCGCAGCCCGCAATCGCGCCTGGAGGAGGCGGCCGGCCTCGCCGCGGCGATCGCGCTCCACGTCGTGCATGCCGAGATCGTGCGCGTGTCGCGCTGGAATCCGGCGACGCTGCTGGGCGGCGGAGCGGTGGAAAGCATCGCCGCCGCCATCGCGGAGAAGCAGATCGAGGTCGCGGTGATCGACGCGGCGGTGACGCCGGTGCAGCAGCGCAATCTGGAAACCGCGTGGAAGTGCAAGGTCATCGACCGCACCGGCCTCATCCTCGAAATCTTCGGCGAGCGCGCGCGCACCCATGAAGGCGCGCTGCAGGTCGAGCTGGCGGCGCTGACCTATCAGCGTTCGCGGCTGGTGCGCTCCTGGACCCATTTGGAGCGGCAACGGGGGGGCTTCGGCTTTCTCGGCGGCCCCGGCGAGAGCCAGCTCGAAATGGACCGCCGGTTGATCACCGATCGCATCACCGTCATCAAGCGCGAGCTCGAAGGCGTCAAGCGCACCCGCGAGATCCATCGCGGCGGGCGCAAGCGCGTGCCCTATCCGGTGGTGGCGCTGGTCGGCTACACCAATTCCGGCAAGTCGACGCTGTTCAACCGTCTCACGAAAGCCGAGGTCACCGCCGCCGACATGCTGTTCGCGACGCTCGACCCGACCATGCGCAAGATGGAACTGCCCGCCGGGCGGCCGGCCATCCTGTCCGACACGGTGGGATTCGTCTCCGACCTGCCGACCATGTTGGTCGCCGCCTTCCGCGCCACGCTCGAGGAGGTCGCCGAGGCCGATCTCATCGTCCATGTCCGCGACGTGCATCATCCGGACTGCGACGCGCAGCGCGACGACGTTCACGGCGTGCTGGCGGAGATGGGGCTGGGGGCGCGCGTCGAGCACGGTCTGGTCGAGGCGCTCAACAAGATCGACCTGCTGACGCCGGAGCAGCGCAACGCCCTCTTGAACCAGACGCTGCGGAACGACGACGCGGTGCCGATCTCCGCCGTCACCGGCGAAGGCTGCGACAAGCTGTTAGCACTGGTGGATTCCCGGCTCGACGGCCGCCGCGCGGTTCATCTCGACATCTCGCTCGCCGACGGCGCGACGCTTGCGTGGCTCTACCAGCACGGCACCGTGGTGAAGCGCGAGGACGACGACAGCGAGGCGCATCTCGACGTAAAACTGTCCGACGCCGAGCTCGGCCGCTTCCAGAGCCGGCGCGTCGGCCATTGACGGGAGAGTTACGATGAAAGTCGCATTTCTGGGTTTGGGCGTGATGGGCTATCCCATGGCCGGCCATCTGGCCAAGAACGGCCACGACATCACGGTCTATAACCGCACCGCGTCGAAGGCCGAGGCCTGGGTCAAGGAGCATGGCGGCGCCTCGCGCCCGACACCGGCCGAGGCCGCGACGGGCGCCGAGATCGTCTTCATCTGCGTCGGCAATGACGACGATCTGCGCGCCGTCGCCGCCGGACCGAACGGCGCGCTGGCCGGCATGCAGAAGGGCGGCATCCTGGCCGATCACACCACCGCCTCGGCCGAGGCGGCGCGCGAGCTGTTCGGCGCGGCGAAGCAGAAGGGTGTTGGATTCCTCGACGCGCCGGTCTCGGGCGGGCAGGCGGGGGCGCAGAACGGCAAGCTCACCGTCATGGTCGGCGGCGACGAGGATGTCTTCAAGAAGGCCGAGCCGGTGATGGCGCATTACGCGCGCGCGGTGACGCTGCTGGGGCCCTCGGGCAGCGGCCAGCTCACCAAGATGGTGAACCAGATCGCGATCGCCGGCTTGGTTCAGGGCCTGTCCGAATCGCTCAATTTCGCGATGCGTGCCGGGCTCGACGCGAAAAAGGTCGTTGACGTGATTTCAAAGGGGGCCGCGCAATCCTGGCAGATGGAAAACCGCGCGGTCACCATGATCGACGGCAAATTCGATTTCGGCTTCGCCGTCGATTGGATGCGCAAGGATCTGGGAATTTGCCTGTCGGAAGCCCGCCGCAACAAATCCGCGCTGCCGGTGACCGCTCTGGTCGACCAGTTCTATCAGCGCATCCAGGAGCGGGACGGCGGCCGCTGGGATACCTCGAGCCTGATCAACCTGCTGATGGAAGCCTAGCGGCCGGCCTATTCCCCGGTTTTGATTTTCTGCCATTCCGCCTCCATCTCGGCGAGCGTGGCGGTTGCCGGGATATTGCCCCGGGCGGCGAGGTTCGCCTCGACGGCCCGGAAGCGGCGCTCGAATTTACGGCAGCCGCCGCGCAGCGCCTGTTCCGGATCCGTTTCCAGCCGGCGCGCCAGATTGACGACGGCGAACAAGAGATCGCCGAGCTCGTCCGCGATCCGGTCGCGGGAAGCGCCGGCAGATATTTCTGCTTTAAGTTCAGCGATCTCTTCGTCGATCTTGGCAAAGATCGGCGCCAATTCGGGCCAGTCGAATCCGACACGCGCGGCGCGGCGCTGCAGCTTGGCGGCGCGACTCAGCGCGGGCAGGGCGATGCCCACGCCGTCCAGCGCACCCGGCGCCCCTCGATCGTCCCCGGAAGCAGCCTTGGCGGCGCGCTCGGCCGCCTTTTGCGCCTCCCAGGATGCCGTCTGCGCCGCCGCCGAGTTGACCTTGGCGTCGCCGAAGACATGGGGATGACGCCGGACCATCTTGTCCGAAATCGCCGTCGCCACGTCCGCAAAGCTGAACCGGCCTTCTTCCTCGGCCATGCGCGCATGAAAGACGACCTGCAGCAGCAAATCGCCGAGCTCTTCCTTGAGCGCCGCCGAATCGCCGTGCTCGGCTGCCTCGGCGACCTCATAGGCTTCCTCGATGGTATAGGGCGCGATGGTGGCGAAGCTCTGCGCCCGGTCCCACGGGCAGCCGGTTTCGGGGTGGCGCAGCCGGGCCATGATGGCGGTGAGGCGGTCGATGGCCGGCGGGGTGGCGCTCATTGTCGGTGTCTCCTGTGGATGTTTCAGATAAATATCGCATAATGTATATTATGGGAAATATAAGATGTTGATGCTGGATCAGGCGCCTAAGAATTATCTTCGATGTCGATGACCAGCCCGTCATAGGCCGGCGCGATGCCCGGCGGCAGAGCGCGGCGCAGCGTCGCGTAATCGAGGGTCTCGTCCATATGGGTGAGCCAGGCGCGCTTGGGCTTCAGCCGCGCGATCCAGGCCAGCGTGCGCTCGAGATGGCTGTGCGTCACATGCGGCGCGCGGCGGATGCAATCGACCAGCCAATCCTCCACCCCGGCCAGTGCTTCAAAGGCCCGGTCGTCGAGCTCGAAGACGTCGGTCGAATAAGCGAATCGGCCGAAGCGGAAGCCCAGCGTCTGGGAGAAGCCGTGGTCCTGGATAAAGGGTGTCACCGTCATGCCGGCGGCGGTGAACGGACCGTCGATGGCATGCGGCACCAGGACCGGCTTGTAATAATTGCCCGCCATGCCGGGCTTCAGCGGCGTGAAGACATAGCCGAAGCGGCGCTCGATATCGGCGAGGGTCGCGGCCGCGGCATAGATCGGGATCGGCGCCTGCATCACGCGGTTGACGCCGCGCAGATCGTCGATGCCGTGCAGATGGTCGGCATGCGCGTGGGTGAACAGCACGGCGTCGATCCGAACCGCCTGGGCGTCGATCAACTGGTCGCGCATGTCCGGCGACGTGTCGACCAGGACAGTCTTGCCTTGCGCCTCGACCAGAATCGAAGCCCGCCGGCGGCGGTTCTTCGGCTCGGCGGGATCGCAATCGCCCCAATCGCCGCCGATCCGCGGCACGCCCCAGGACGGCCCGCAGCCGAGCACGGTTATCTTCATGCTGCTTCCGGCCGCTGGGCCTTGGTGAACAGCCGGAAGAAATTCTCGCTGGTGCGGCGCGCCAGCTCGTCGGGTGCCACGCCCAGCAGCTCGGCCAGGAAATTCGCGGTGTGGACGAGATAGGCCGGCTCGTTGGTCTTGCCGCGCAGCGGCACCGGCGCCAGATACGGCGCGTCGGTCTCGATGAGCAGCCGGTCGAGCGGAATGTCGCGCGCGGTGGCGCGCAGCTCCTCGGCGTTCCTGAAGGTGACGATGCCGGACAGCGAGACGTAGAAGCCCTGCGTCAGCGCGCGCTCCGCCAGGAGCCGCCCGGTGGAAAAGCAGTGAATGACGCCCGAAGGCGATTTCTCGTCGGCCAGGATCGCCGCCGTCTCGGGATCGGCGGCGCGCGAATGGACGATAAGCGGCACGCCCGCCTCGCGCGCGGCCCGGGCGTGAACGCGGAAGGAATTTTCCTGCTCGGCGCGCGGACTGTGGTTGTAATGGAAGTCGAGGCCGCTTTCGCCGATGCCGATCACCTTGGGGTGGCGGGTCAAGTCGACGAGCTGCTCGACGGTGACCCCCTGCTCCGCCGCCGCCTCGTGCGGATGAACGCCGACCGTGCACCAGATGTCGGGATCGGTCTCGGCGATCGCGCGCAGCGCCGGAAACTCGCCCATCTTGGTCGAGATGGTGAGCATGGTGCCGATTCCGGCGGCGCGGGCGCGCGCGATCACCCCGGCGCGTTCCTCCGGCGTGGCGTAATCGAGATGGCAATGGCTGTCGACGAGCATCTTCGCCCGGAATTAGCGCTCGTTGGGCGTTTCAATCCGCTCGCAATTGGCGCGGCCCTGCATCAGGCAGTCCTCGAGCTTCGAGGTTTCCGCCAGACCCTGTAGGACATAGAGGCCGACGACGCCGAGAAACAGCGTCGCCGCCATCGCCGCGAGGCTGGTGGTGAAGCGCGCGTCGTCCTCTTCGCGCTCCCGCTCGCGGTTAAGCCAGGGAAAGGCGGTTTTTTTCATTATCCGATCATGCCACGTTTGGCCGGCGGGCGCGAGGCCCCACATGGTTCTCAAGGCTTCATCTGGTCGGCGGTTTCCAGATCCTGGTTGGCGGCGTCGAGGTCGCCCTTATCCTGCTCGGCCATGCCCCGGTTGTGATAGCACGGCCCGCAATCGGGCTTGAGCTTGAGGGCGGCGGTATAGTCGGCGATCGCCTTGTCGTTGTCGTTCTTGTGGTAATAGGCGACGGCGCGGTTGAAATAGGCGTCGAAGGATTTGGGCTCGAGCCGGATGGCGTCGTCGAAATCGGCGATCGCCCCGTCCTGGTCGTCCTTCGCCACATAGGCCATGCCGCGGTTGTTGAAGCAGGCGCCGCAATCGGGCTTGAGCTTGATCGCGGCGGTGTAATCGGCGATGGCGCGGTCGGTGTTGCCGTTCTGCAGCTCGGCGGTGGCGCGCGCGCTATAGGCGGCGAGCACGTTCGCCGGCGAAAGCTGATGGCTGTCGAGCGCGCGGCTGAACAGCCGGATGGCGCCGCCGTAATCCTTGACGCGCGACGCGGCGAGCCCGGCGCTAAGATCGGCAGTGGCGTC
>DASRKX010000063.1:0-38378 GCA_035648735.1 Allostellaceae bacterium | reverse complement strand
GGAGCGCGTGCGCATGACGCGGCTTCGCCGTCGCGTCGCCGAGCGCCTCAAGGAGGCGCAGAACACCGCCGCCATGCTCACCACCTTCAACGAGGCGGACATGACCGCGGTGATGGGCCTCCGCGAGCGCTACCGCGAGAGCTTCGAGAAGAAGCACGGCGTGCGGCTCGGATTCATGTCGTTCTTCGTCAAGGCGTCGATCGTGGCGCTCAAGGAAATCCCCGCCGCCAACGGCGAAATCTCCGGCGAGGACATCATCTACAAGAACCATTACGACATCGGCGTCGCCGTCGGCACCGCGCAGGGCCTCGTCGTGCCGGTGGTCCGCGACGCCGACCGGCTCGACTTCGCCGACATCGAAAAGCAGGTCGCCGATCTCGGCCATCGCGCGCGCGACGGCAAGCTGAAGCTCGAGGAGCTGTCGGGCGGCACTTTCACCATCACCAATGGGGGCGTCTACGGCTCGCTGATGTCGACGCCGATCCTCAACCCGCCCCAATCCGCCATCCTCGGCATGCACAAGATTCAGAAGCGGCCGGTCGCCATCGGCGACAAGGTGGAGATTCGGCCGATGATGTACCTGGCGCTGAGCTATGATCACCGGCTGGTCGACGGCCGCGAGGCGGTGACCTTCCTGGTGCGCATCAAGGAATGCATCGAGGACCCCGACCGCCTGCTCTTCGGCGTCTGACATGGCCGATTCCTTCGACGTCATCGTCATCGGCGCCGGGCCGGGAGGCTATGTTGCGGCGATCCGCGCCGCCCAGCTCGGCATGAGCGTCGCCTGCGTCGACAAGCGCGGCGTGCCCGGCGGCACCTGCCTCAATGTCGGCTGCATCCCGTCGAAGGCGCTGCTGCAATCCTCGGAAAAGTTCGAGGAGGCGAATCACGCGCTCGGCCAGCACGGCATCAAAATCGCGGGCGTCACTCTCGATCTCAAGACCATGCTGGCGCGCAAGGACAAGGTAGTCGGCGAGAACACGCGCGGCGTCGATTTCCTCTTCCGCAAGAACAAGATCGATTATGTGAAGGGCAATGCGCGGATCGCCGCGCCCGGCAAGGTCGCCGTGACGCTCAATGACGGCGGCAAGCGCGAACTCGCGGCGAAGAAGGCGATCATCGTCGCCACCGGCTCCGACAGCGCCGATTTGCCGGGCATCGCGGTCGACGAGAAGCGCATCGTCTCCTCGACCGGCAGTCTGACGCTCGATTCGGTGCCGAGGAGCCTGGTCGTGATCGGCGGCGGTTATATCGGCCTCGAGATGGGCTCGGTATGGCGGCGCCTTGGCTCGGAGGTCACCGTGGTCGAATTCCTCGACCGCATCACGCCGGGCATGGATGGCGAGCTGTCGGGCGCGCTGCAGCGCGCGCTCGAAAAGCAGGGCTTCACGTTCCGCCTCGGCGCCAAGCTCGTCGCGGCCAAAGCCGGCAAGGACGGCGTCGAGCTGGCAATCGAGCCGGCCAAGGGCGGCGCGCGGACGGCATTGAAGGCCGAGATCGTGCTCGTGGCAGTCGGCCGCAAGCCCTATACCGAAGGGCTCGGCCTCAAGGAGCTTGGCGTCGCCTTGGACGATAGGGGCCGCGTCAAGACCGACGGGCGCTTCGCGACCAGCGTGCCGGGAATCTACGCCATCGGCGACGTGATCGCCGGGCCGATGCTGGCGCATAAGGCATCGGAGGAAGGCGTCGTCCTGGCCGAGACGCTCGCCGGCGGCAGGCCGTCGCTCAACTACGACGCCATTCCGGCGGTGATCTACACCTGGCCCGAGGCGGCGGCGGTCGGCAAGACCGAGGAGCAGCTGAAACAGGCGGGCATCGCCTACAAGACCGGCAAATTCCCCTTCACCGCCAATTCGCGCGCGCGCGCCAACGGCTTCACCGAGGGCTTCGTCAAGATCCTGGCCGATTTCAGGACCGACCGGGTGCTGGGCGTTCACATCATCGGCCCCGACGCCGGAACCCTGATCGCCGAGGCCGCGCTGGCGATGGAATTCGGCGCCAGCGCCGAGGACATCGCCCGCACCTGCCACGCGCATCCGACGCTCAACGAGGCGGTGAAAGAGGCGGCGCTTGCCGTCGACGGCCACGCCATCCATATCTAGGCGCGGCTTCCATCCCGTCCCAATCCCACGCCGCCGCCGCTTCGCCGGGACCTTCGCCCCAGGCGCTGGTCGTGATTCTCAGCATCACCTCGGTGCTCGGCATGCTCGGCACGTCGAGCTTCGCCGCCTTGCTGCCGGCGTTCCAGACGGCCTGGAGCCTCAGCAACACCGACGCCGGCTGGATCAGCGGCATGTTCTTCGCCGGCTATGTCCTGGGCGTGCCGCTGCTGGTGGGCTCGACCGACCGGGTCGATCCGCGCGCGATCTATCTCGGCTCCTTGCTGGTCGGCGGCGCGGCTTCCTTCGCCTTCGCGCTTTGGGCGCAGGGCTTCTGGTCGGCTCTCGCCATTCGCACGCTCGCCGGCATCGGCCTCGCCGGCACCTACATGCCGGGCCTCAAGCTGCTGACCGACCGGGCGCACGGCCCGCGCCAGGGGCGCTGGGTCGCCTATTACACGGCCGGGTTCAGCCTCGGCACCGCCTTCTCCTTCGCCTATACCGGCGAGGTTTCGGACTGGCTCGGCTGGCCGATCGCCTTCGCCGGCGCGGGCATCGGCTCGCTCGCTTCGTTCGCGCTGATCTGCTTTCTCGTGCCGCCGACGCGCCGCCTTCATGCCGGCCGGCCCGGCAAGCTGCTCGATTTCCGCCCGGTGTTCCGCAATCGCGCCGCGATGGCCTTCGTCCTGGGATACACCGGCCACACCTATGAACTGTTTGCGCTGCGCGCCTGGCTCACCGCCTTCCTCATCCATGCCGACCGCGTGCGCGGCGGCAGCGGCGACATCTCAAAGGCCGGCTGGCTTACCAGCGTTACCGTGCTGATCAGCACCGCCGCAAGCATCTACGGCGCCGAGGCGGCCTCGCGCAGCGATCGCCGCAAGATCATCGGCCGGGTGATGATCCTCTCGGTCCTGGCCTCGGCGGCGGCGGGCTTCAGCACCGGCCTGCCGACCATCGTCGTGGCGGCGCTGTGCTGCCTCTACAGCATGATGATCATGGCGGATTCGGCGGCGCTCACCGGCGGCGCCGTGGTGAGCTCGGTGCAGGAACAGCGCGGTGCCACCCTCGCGGTGCATTCCATCCTGGGCTTCAGCGGCGGCGTGGTTGGCCCGCTTGTCGTCGGGCTGGTGCTCGATGCCGCCGGCGGCACGAACAGCTATCTCGGCTGGGGCTTCGCGTTCCTGGCGATGGGCATGGGCTCGCTCTTGGCGCTCTTCGCCATCCGCAAGCTGTAGACCTCAATCCTTGGCGCGCGGATGAGCCTTGTCGTAGACCGCCAACAGACGCGCCGGGTCCATCGCCGTGTAGCGCTGGGTGGTGGATAGGCTGGCATGGCCGAGCAGCTCCTGGATGGCGCGCAAATCGCCGCCGCCCGCCAGCAAATGGGTCGCAAAGCTATGGCGCAGCGCATGCGGCGAGGCATGATCGGGCAGCCCGAGCAATGCGCGCAGCTTGGCCATCTGGCCCTGCACCAGCCGCGGGTTGAGAATCTTGCCGCGCGACCCAACAAACAGCGGGTCGTCTCGCTGCAGCTCGAACGGGCAGGCGGCCAGATAATCGCGTACCGCCTCGGCGACCGCCGGCAGCACCGGCACCAGCCTCGTCTTGTCGCCCTTGCCGGTGATGCGCAGCATGCCAGCGGCTTCCGGCGCGGTGCCCCGCGTCAGCGACAGAGCCTCGGCGAGGCGCAGCCCGCAGCCATAGAGCAGCATCAGGATGGCGAGGTCGCGCTTGCCGAGCCAGGGCTGCGCCTCGAGCCCGGCGATCCGTTCCATCGCCTCGGCCGCCTCGCGCTCGGTCAGCGCCTTCGGCACCGATTGGCCGAGCTTCGGCGTGCGGATCGATGCCAGCGCCGCGTTGGCGACGATCCTGCGCTTGGCGAGGAAGCGGAAGAAATGCCGCAGCACCGAAAGCTTGCGCGACGCCGTCGCCCGCGCCGCGCCGGCGCGCGCCCGGTCGGCGAGAAAAGCGCGAAACTCGGCGGGATCGAGATCGCGCAGCGCCGCGAGGTCCGGCGTGGCGCCCAGATATAGCGTCAGGAAATCGAGGAAGCCGGCGAGGTCGCGGCCATAGGCGGCCAGCGTATGCGCCGAGACGCGGCGCTCGCTGCCGAGATACGCCTGCCACGCGGCAATCGCGGCGGCGAGATCGGTTGCTGCGGAAAAGCGGGACGGCGGGACCGGATCCGGACGCAGCGCCTGCACCGGCGCCGCGGCGCGCCTCACGCCGGCAGGTCGAGCCATGCGGCGATGGTGATGCCCAGGGCACGGGCGAGGAAGCCCAGGAGCTCGGTGCCCTGTCCGGCGTGAAACTTGCCGGGGCGCCGCGCGCCGATGCACAGCAAGCCGGCGGGTGCGGCGCGACTGACCGGCAGGCGCAACAGCGCCGCCGAGCGCACCAGATCGGCGCCGCCGCCGAACAGTTTCGGGTCGCCTTCGACGTCGGCCAGCAGCGCCACGTCGCGCTCGGGACCGAGCACGGCATCGACCGTGCCGGCCTCGAGGATTTGCACGCCCTGATGCGGCAGCCTGCGGTTGGCGCCGCCTTGGCTTTCGACCGCGATGGTCACGACGTCGGCGTCGAGCAGGAGGGCGAAGTCGGTGGTGACGATCTGGATCACTTGCTCGAAGCTCGACGCGGCGAGCAGCGTCAGCACCGCGGTATGGACGCGCGTCTGGCTCGCCAGATTGGCGCGCGTCGTGCCGATGAGCGTGCGCTGCTGGCCCTTCAGCTTGGCAATGTCGTCGCGCTGCCGCTTGAGGATGAATTGCTGCATGTCGACGACGCCCGCGCCGCCCTGCGCCGAAGGCGGCGTCAGCAGATCAAGGATCTCGGGGCGCTCGACGAAGAAATCCGGATGCCGCCTGAGGAAGGCGATGACTTCGCTGGCGTTGGCGACGCGTTCGGTCGCCATCGGCGGCGGTGTCTCGGTGGCGGCTTTATCCTTGGTCCGGTCCAACGCTGATTCCCTATTCGGCCGCGGTGCCGAGTTTCTGCTTGTCGTCGAGGATCGATTGGCCGGTCTTCTTCCAATCGGCAAGGAAGGCGGCGAGGCCCTTGTCGGTCAGCGGATGGGCAAAGAGCTGGCGCATGACGCCGGGCGGCATGGTGCCGACATGGGCGCCGAGCTTCGCCGCGGTCACCACATGCATCGTGCCGCGGATCGACGCGACCAGAACCTCGGTCTTGTATTTCGGATAGTTGCGGTAGATCTGGACGATGTCGCTGACCAGCGTCATGCCGTCCTCGCCGACGTCGTCGAGTCGGCCGACGAAGGGCGAGATGAAAGTGGCGCCGGCCTTGGCGGCGAGCAGCGCCTGGGCGGCGGAGAAGCAGAGCGTCACGTTGACCATGATGCCTTCGCCGGACAGCACCTTGCAGGTCTTGAGGCCGTCGATCGTCAGCGGCACCTTGACCGCGATGTTCTTGGCAATCTTTGCCAGCTTGTGACCTTCCGCCAGCATGGTGGCGTGATCGAGCGCGGTCGTCTCGGCGCTCACGGGGCCGGCGACGACGGTGCAGATCTCGCGCACGGTCTCGATAAAGTTGCGCCCGGTCTTGGCGATGAGCGATGGGTTGGTGGTGACGCCGTCCACGAGTCCCGTCGCGGCGAGATCGCGAATGTCGGCTATGTCAGCAGTGTCGAGGAAAAATTTCATGCGTGTCTCTTCCTGCTAATCCCCCTTTCGGCCAGAGTGTAGCCCATGCCCGACCGCCATGCCAGCGATGAAGCCGCGGCCGCCGCGCGCGTCGCCGTGCTGCTGCCGGTGCCGCTGGCGGGCGCGCTCGATTATCGCGTGCCCGGGGACATGCGGCTCGCAGCGGGCGATTTCGTCGCCGTGCCGCTCGGCCGGCGACGAGTCGCGGGCGTCGTCTGGGGACCGGCCGCGGGCGGTGTCCCGCATGAAAAGCTGAAGGCGGTGGCGGAGCGATTGCCGGCACCGCCGATGACCGCCGAGCTCCGCCGCTTCGTCGATTGGGTGGCTGCCTATACGCTGTCGCCGCCAGGCATGGTGCTCAAGATGGCGATGAGCGTGCCCGAAGCGCTGGAGCCGCCGCGCGCCGTGACCGGATTCGCGCTCAGCGAAGCGGGGCGGAAGGCGCTCGCCGCCCCCGACACAAAACTGACGCCGCAGCGCCGTCGCGTGCTCGTCCTGGCGGCGGAGGGCGCCGCCACCGCCGCCGATCTTGGCCGCCGCGCCGCCTGCGGCGCCGGCGTGGCCACATCTCTCGCCAAGGCCGGCCTGCTGGAAGCGGTTGAACTGCCGGCGCGGCCGCCGCCGCTGCCTGATTGGCGCCACGCCGCGCCGACGCTGTCCTCCGCGCAAACCATCGCCGCCGACGATCTCACGGCCAAGGTGAAGCGCGGCGGCTATGCCGTGACGCTGCTCGACGGCGTCACCGGCTCGGGCAAGACCGAGGTTTATTTCGCGGCGGTCGCCGCGGCGCTGGAGCAGGGGCGCCAGGCGCTCGTGCTACTGCCCGAGATCGCGCTGTCGACGCAGCTCCTGGTGCGGTTCGCGGAGCGCTTCGGCGCGCCGCCCGCCGAATGGCATTCCGATCTGGGCCCGGCCCGGCGCCGCGCCACCTGGCGTCAGGTGGCGGACGGCGCGGTGCGCGTCGTCATCGGCGCGCGTTCGGCGCTGTTCCTGCCGTTTGCCGAGCTCGGCCTGATCGTCGTCGACGAGGAGCATGAAAGCTCGTTCAAGCAGGAAGAGCACGTCATCTACCACGCGCGCGACATGGCGGTGGTGCGCGCCTCGATCGCCCAGATTCCGATCGTGCTGGTCTCGGCGACGCCGTCGCTCGAGACCACGGTCAACGTCGAGCAGCACCGCTATGCGCGCCTGCATTTGCCGGCGCGGCACGGCCTGGCGCAACTGCCTGAAATCCGCGTCGTCGATATGCGCAAGGAAAAGCCCGAGCGCCAGCGTTTCCTGTCGCCGCCGCTGGTCAAGGCGCTGGGCGAAACCCTCGCCGCCGGCGAGCAGGCGATGTTGTTCCTCAACCGGCGCGGCTACGCGCCGCTGACTCTATGCCGGGAATGCGGCCATCGGCTGCAATGTCCCAACTGCACCGCCTGGCTGATCGAGCATCGCCGCCGCGGGCAGCTCCAATGTCACCATTGCGGGCTGACCATGCCGCTGCCCGCCGCCTGCCCGAACTGCCAGGCGGTCGGCAGCTTCGCCGCCATCGGCCCCGGCGTCGAGCGCGTCGCCGAGGAGGCGGCGCAACGTTTCCCCGATGCGCGCATCGCGGTTATGGCCAGCGACACGCTCGAAGGCCCGCACGCCATGGCCGCCCTGCTCGATCGGGTCGCCGCGCGCGCGGTCGACGTTCTCATCGGTACCCAGGTGATGGCCAAGGGCCATCATTTCCCGATGCTGACCTTGGTCGGCGTGGTCGATGCCGATCTCGGCCTCAACGGCGGGGATCTGCGTGCCGCCGAGCGCACCTTCCAGCTCCTGCACCAGGTCGCCGGCCGCGCCGGCCGCGCCGAGCGGCCCGGCATCGTCTATCTGCAGACCTTCATGCCGGAGCATCCGGTGATGCGTGCGCTCGCCAGCGACGATCGCGATCGCTTTCTGGCCGCCGAATCCGAGGCGCGGCGCGTCCAGGGCTGGCCCCCCTTCGGCCGGTTGGCGGCGCTCATTCTTTCGGCGCCCGACGCCGACGGGGCCGACCGAGCGGCGCGCCTGCTCGCATTGCGGGCGCCGCGGCTCGATGGGGTGGAGGTGCTGGGGCCGGCGCCGGCGCCGCTTGCCATCCTGCGCGGCCGGCACCGCCGGCGCTTCCTGGTCAAGGCACCGCGCAACGCCCACATGCAATCCGTGCTGCATGGCTGGATCGACGGCGTAAAGCTGCCGCACGAGGTGCGGCTGCAGGTCGATATCGACCCTTACAGTTTCATGTAAACAGCTTTTGCGCGGGCCGATCACAGTTTGGTCACGAGCATGAAAGCGCAACGGTGCACCGCGGCCGGCGTTTCAATGGTGGTCCGCATGCGCGGCCCGTTCATACATCTTAGATGGAGGCAGTTACATGTTCCGATATGCCCGTTTTCTTTTGATTGCGGCTCCGCTCGCGCTCGGCGCCTGCGCCAGCCACGAGACCACGACCTCGTCTT
This sequence comes from Allostellaceae bacterium, assembly GCA_035648735.1. Classification (GTDB taxonomy): domain Bacteria; phylum Pseudomonadota; class Alphaproteobacteria; order ATCC43930; family CGMCC-115725; genus REEB95. Next base: position 30,149 of record DASRKX010000063.1, on the reverse strand, counting down.
CCGAACAGCAATCGATCGCCGCGGCCAACCAGAAGTCCGACCAGGCCCTCGCCACCGCGCAGCAGGCGCTGCAGATGGCGCAGCAAGCCAATGCGCAGAACAGCCGCGAATATCAACGCGGCCTGACGAAATAAGCCAGTTCGTCCGCGCCAGGTCCGTCGGACATGAGTGCCGACGGACACGGCGCGTTCGATCTTATTTTCGGGGAGACGGCGCGATGGACGCGCGTATTAGGATTCTTGGCCTCGTCGCCGCGATGGCTTTTGCCGGCAGGACCGCCATGGCGGCGGAATTTCCACTCGCGACGCAGCAGACGGTCCTCGGCGCGCTCGACAGCCACACGACGCACGCCGCCGACACGCTCCTCGACGTCCAACGGCAATACGACATCGGCTATGCCGAGCTCATGGCCGCCAATCGCGGCGTCGATCCGTGGCTGCCGGGCGAGGGGACTCGAATCGTCATACCGACGCAGTATATCCTGCCGAACGCGCCGCGCCGCGGCATCGTCATCAATTTGGGCGAGCGGCGGCTCTATTATTTTCCGCCGGACGGCAAGCACGTCGAGACCTTTCCCATCGGCGTCGGCGTCGAAGGCAAGAAGACGTTGATCGGCACGACGACCGTGGTCGCGAAGGAAAAGAATCCCACCTGGTTTCCGCCGCCGTCGATCCACCAGGAAAAGCCGGAGCTGCCGGCGGCCGTGCCGGCGGGGCCGGACAACCCGCTGGGGGCTTATGCTTTTCGCCTCGGTTGGGCCAACTATCTCATCCACGGCACCAATAAGCCCGACGGCGTCGGCCGCAACGTCAGCCATGGATGCATTCATCTCTATCCCGAGGACATCGAGCACTTGTTCAGCGAGATTCCGATCGGAACGTCCGTGCGGGTCGTCGATCAGCCAGTGCTGACGGCCTGGATCGACGGCCAGCTCTATGTTGCGGTTCATCCAAGCCAATCGCAAACCGACGAGATCGATCTCAGCGAGCCGATGACTCCGGAAGCCCCCCAGGATCTCGTCGCGCAGGTGACGGCGGCGGCGGGCGGTCGGGTGAACGAGGTCGATTGGGACGCCGTCAACCGTGCCGGGCTCGAGCGCAGCGGGATTCCGGTCGCCGTCCTGTCGGACGCGCCGGTGATCTCGTCGAACAATGTCGGCGTGGCGCCGCAGCAATCGAGCGCGCAGCAGAGCGCGCCACAAACGGGTGCGGAACCACCGGTGGCGGCCGCGTTCCAATACGTGCCGGGCGAAGAGCCGCGCTTCTTCCCGGCGGTGCCGCCGGGCGACCGCGAGGCCGCGTCTCGGGTCGAATAGGGCTTGATGCTCTCGGCCATGGAATCAGGAAATTTGACGCCTCGCCCATTGCGCGGCGGATTGTCGCTGCTGCGGCGCGGCGGGGTGGTTTCCGCCTCCGGCCCCGCTTCCGCGCCCGGGGTCGATCGGGCGGGATAATCCAGGCCCGGGGCCATGTTGCAGGGGTTAAATGCCTATGTTAGAACCGCCGCGCTTTCCCGCCTGAATAAAGGGCGTAGGGGGGTTTTCGAACGGCGAAACCCGGGCCGGAAAGCGCGTCAATTCGGGGGCTTTCCGCGAACAGGCGAGCGCGTTTCCGGTAACGAGGAAATAAACGCAACGTGGCATCCGAAGCGACAGGCGTGTCCGGGCTGGCGGAGCGTTACGCCTCCGCCTTGTTCGATCTTGCCGAGGAACAGAAGGCGCTCGACGCCATCGCCGCGGATCTGATCGCGCTTCGCGGGCTCGTCGATTCGAGCGCCGATCTCCGGCGCATGATCCGCAGCCCCGTCCTGCAACGCGACGAGCAGGCGAAGGCGATCGGCGCGCTGGGCGAGCGCGCCGGCTTGCAAAAACTCACGCGCAATTTTCTCGGCCTGCTCGCCAAGAATCGCCGCCTCTTCGCCTTGCCGCAGATGGTTCAGGGCTTCTTGCAGGAGCTCGCCGAACGCCGCGGCGAAGTCACCGCGCAGGTCATCACCGCGCAGGAATTGTCGCCGACGCAGCGTCAGGCGGTGGAGGAGCGGCTACGCAAAGCGGTCGGCCGCAGGGTCGCCGTCGATATTCGGGTCGATCCCACGCTGCTGGGCGGTCTTGTCGTCAAAGTGGGCTCGCGCATGGTCGATGCGTCGCTCAAGAGCAAGCTCAAGCGGCTCGAGTTTGCCATGAAAGGGATTAGCTGATGGAAATCCAGGCGGCGGAAATTTCCGCCATCCTCAAGAAGCAGATCGCCGAATTCGGCGCCGAGGCGGACATCGCCGAGGTCGGCACGGTCCTGTCGGTCGGCGACGGCATCGCCCGCATCTACGGCCTCGACAAGGTGCAGGCCGGCGAGCTGGTCGAATTCCCGAACGGCGTCAAGGGCATGGCGCTCAATCTCGAAACCGACAATGTCGGCGTTGTCATCTTCGGCGACGACACGGGCATCGGCGAGGGCGACACGGTCAAGCGCACGGGCTCGATCGTCGACGTGCCGGTCGGCAAGGGTCTTCTCGGCCGCGTCGTCAATGCGCTGGGCGAGCCGATCGACGGCAAGGGACCGTTGAAGGACGTCAAGCGAACGCGCGTCGAGGTCAAGGCGCCGGGCATCATTCCGCGCCGCTCCGTGCACGAGCCGGTGCAGACCGGCCTCAAGGCAATCGATACGCTGGTGCCGGTCGGCCGCGGTCAGCGCGAGCTCATCATCGGCGACCGCCAGACCGGCAAGACCGCCGTCGCCATCGACACCTTTCTCAACCAAAAGAACGCCAACGCGGGCAACGACGAATCGAAGAAGCTCTATTGCGTCTATGTCGCAATCGGCCAGAAGCGCTCGACTGTGGCGCAGATCGTCAAGACCCTGCAGGATTACGGCGCGCTCGATTATTCGATCGTCGTCGCCGCCACCGCCTCGGAGCCGGCGCCGCTGCAATTCCTGGCGCCTTATGCGGGCTGCGCCATGGGCGAGTTCTTCCGCGACAACGGCATGCATGCCGTGATCGTCTATGACGATCTCTCGAAGCAGGCGGTCGCCTATCGCCAGATGTCGCTGCTGCTGCGCCGGCCGCCCGGCCGCGAAGCCTATCCGGGCGATGTCTTCTATCTGCATTCGCGCCTCTTGGAACGTGCCGCCAAGATGAACGAGGAGCACGGTTCGGGATCGCTGACCGCGCTGCCGGTGATCGAAACCCAGGCGGGCGATGTCTCGGCCTACATCCCGACGAACGTCATTTCGATCACCGATGGCCAGATCTTCCTCGAGACCGAGTTGTTCTATCGCGGCGTCCGACCGGCGGTGAATGTCGGCTTGTCGGTCTCGCGCGTCGGATCCGCCGCCCAGATCAAGGCGATGAAGCAGGTCGCCGGCCGCATCAAATTGGAGCTGGCCCAGTATCGGGAAATGGCGTCCTTCGCGCAATTCGCCTCGGATCTCGATCCGGCGACCCAGCGGCTTCTGGCGCGCGGCGCGCGCTTGACCGAGCTCCTGAAGCAGGCGCAGTTCAAGCCGATGCCCGTCGAGGAACAGGTCGTCTCGATCTTCGCCGGGACGCGGGGCTATCTCGACAAGGTCGCCCTCAACGACGTTACCCGTTTCGAGGCGGCGATGCTCGGCGAGGTCAAATCGAAGGGCGCCAAGATCCTCGCTTCGATCCGCGACAAGCGCGAGCTGACCGCGGAGACGGAAAAGGAACTGGCCGCTTTCCTCGAACACTTCGCCAAAAGCTTCGCTTGAGGGAAAGGTTTCGGGACTAAGCCGCCATGGCCAGCCTCAAGGAACTGCGGAACCGCATCCGCTCCGTCCGCTCGACGCAGAAGATCACGTCGGCGATGAAGATGGTGGCGGCATCGCGCCTGCGCCGCGCGCAGGAGCAGGCGCAGGCGGCGCGGCCCTATGCGCAGCGCATGGAGCGGATGCTGTCCTCGCTCGCGGCCAATCTACGCAACCAGCCGGGCGCCTCGCCGCTGCTGTCCGGCACCGGCAAGGATCAGGTGCATTTGCTGGTCGTGGCGACGTCGGATCGCGGCCTGGCCGGGGGCTTCAATGCCACCATCCTGCGCGAAGCACGCCGCACCATCCGCGAGCTCGAGAATTCCGGCAAGCAGGTCAAGATCATGACGATCGGCCGCAAGGGGCGCGATGCGCTGCGCCGCGACCGCGCCAAGCTGCTGGTGGAAAGTCTGACCGAGATTGGCCGTCCGCGCCTTGCGTTTGACAACGCCGAGGACATCGCGACGCGCCTCGTCACGCGCTTCGCGGCCGGCGAATTCGACGTCGCGACCATCATCTTCAATCGCTTCCGCTCCGCTATCAGCCAGATCATCACCAAGCAGCAGCTCATTCCCTTCGCGCCACCGGAGCCGAAGGCAGATGCGAAGCCGGAGACGACGACCGCCGGCGCCATCTATGAATTCGAGCCCGAGGAATCCCTCATCCTCGCCGATCTGCTGCCGCGCAATCTCGGCGTGCAGATATTCACCGCGCTGCTGGAGAACGCCGCCTCGGAGCAGGGCGCGCGGATGACGGCGATGGACAATGCGACGCGCAACGCCGGCGACATGATCAATCGGCTCAATCTTACCTATAACCGCTCGCGCCAGGCGTCGATCACCAAGGAACTCATCGAAATCATTTCGGGCGCCGAGGCGCTTTAAGGGAAGCACACCATGGCAAAGAACAATGTCGGCCAAATCTCCCAGGTCATCGGCGCCGTCGTCGACGTGAAGTTCGATGGCGAATTGCCGGCGATCCTCAACGCGCTGCATTTGCAGAACCAGGGCAAGACCCTGGTGCTCGAAGTGGCGCAGCATCTGGGCGAGAATACGGTGCGCACCATCGCTATGGACACCACCGACGGGCTGGTGCGCGGCATGGAAGTGACGGATACCGGATCGTCGATCCGCGTGCCCGTCGGGCCCGAGACGCTGGGCCGCATCCTGAACGTCGTCGGCGAGCCGGTCGACGAGCGCGGCCCGGTCAACGCCAAGATGATGGCGCCGATCCACAAGCCGGCGCCCCCCTTCGTCGATCAGTCGACCGAGGCGGAGATTCTGGTCACCGGCATCAAGGTCGTCGATCTGCTGGCGCCCTATGCGCGCGGCGGCAAGATCGGTCTGTTCGGCGGCGCCGGCGTCGGCAAGACCGTCATCATCATGGAATTGATCAACAACATCGCCAAGGCGCATGGCGGCTACTCGGTCTTCGCCGGCGTCGGCGAGCGCACCCGCGAGGGCAACGACCTCTATCACGAGATGATGGAATCGGGCGTCATCAAGATCGACGGCCCCGGCTCTAAGGCGGCGCTGGTCTACGGCCAGATGAGCGAGCCGCCGGGCGCCCGCGCGCGGGTCGGCCTGACCGGCCTGACCCTGGCCGAATACTTCCGCGACGAGGAAGGCCAGGACGTGCTGTTCTTCGTCGACAACATCTTCCGCTTCACCCAGGCGGGCTCCGAAGTCTCGGCGCTGTTGGGCCGCATGCCGTCGGCGGTGGGCTATCAGCCGACGCTGGCCACCGACATGGGTGCGCTGCAGGAGCGCATCACCACCACCAAGAAAGGCTCGATCACCTCGGTCCAGGCCATCTATGTCCCCGCCGACGATTTGACCGATCCGGCGCCGGCGACCTCCTTCGCGCATCTGGATGCGACCACGGTGCTGTCGCGCCAGATCGCCGAGCTCGGCATTTATCCGGCCGTCGACCCGCTGGATTCCACCTCGCGCATGCTCGATCCGCGCGTTGTCGGCGACGAGCATTACCAGGTGGCGCGCGACGTGCAGCGCGTGTTGCAGACCTACAAGTCGCTACAGGACATCATCGCCATCCTCGGCATGGACGAGCTCTCGGAAGAAGACAAGCTGGTGGTGATGCGCGCGCGCAAGATCCAGCGCTTCCTCAGCCAGCCCTTCCACGTCGCCGAAGTCTTCACCGGCACGCCGGGCGTCTTCGTCAAGCTCGAGGACACCATCAAGGCCTTCAAGGGCATCGTCGCTGGCGATTACGACGATCTGCCCGAGAGCGCCTTTTACATGGTCGGCACCATCGACGAGGCCGTCGCCAAGGCCAAGAAGATGGCCGCCGAGGCGGCGTAAGGGGAAACGATGGCCGACAAGGTCAAATTCGAACTGGTGTCGCCGGAGAAGCTGCTGCTCTCCGAGGACGTCGCCATGGTCGTCGTGCCGGGCGGCGAGGGCAATTTCGGCGTGCTGCCGGGGCACGCGTTGCTCATCTCGACCGTGCGCCCCGGCATCATCGACGTCTATCAGGAGCGCATGACCGACATCTCGCAGCGCATCTTCGTGTCGGGCGGCTTCGCCGAGGTCACGCCCGAGCGCTGCACCGTGCTGGCCGACGAAGCCCTGCCGGTCGCCGAGATCGACCGCGGCGCCGCCGAGGCCGAGGCGAAGGAGTTCGAGGGCCGCCTCGCCGATCTGCGCGAGATTGCGAGCCGCGCGGCAGGCGAGGACAAGATCGAGGCGCAGGTCAATCTGCGCGCCGCCGAGCGGCGCCTCGCCGCCGCCCACGCCAAGCTCGAGGCGCTTAAATCCGCCGTGCATTAACCCGACGGGACTTTGGCGCTATAATCGCGCCATGCCTCACTGGACCCTCGACGATATTCCCTGGGATCGGTTCGACCGCGCCCGGGTCGATCCCGAGATCCTGCGCCTGGTGAAGGCGGCGAGCCTGGTCGAGCAGAACGGCGCCGATTACACGCGCTATCTCTGCAACGTCTTCGCCGACGATCCCGCGTTCAAGTTTGCGGCGGAGCTCTGGGGCCGGGAAGAGGTCCAGCATGGCGAGGCTTTGGGGCGCTGGGCGACCATGGCGGAGCCCGCTTTCGACCATCCCGCGGCCTGCGCGCGCTTCAGCGCCGGCTTCCGCGTGTCACTGGACGCCCGCCAATCGATTCGCGGTTCGCGCGCCGGCGAGCTGGTGGCGCGCTGCATCGTCGAGACCGGCACCAGCAGCTACTATACCGCGCTGGCCGAGGCGGCCGACGAGCCGGTGCTGAAGATCATCTGCCGCAAGATCGCCGCCGACGAGCTGCGGCACTACAAGCTCTTCTATGACCACATGAAGCGCTATCTCGCATGCGAGAATCTCGGCTTATGGGGCCGGCTGCGCGTGGCGTTGGGCCGCATCCGCGAATCCGAGGATGACGAGCTGTCCTACGCCTATTTCGCCGCCAATCTCGCCGCGACCGGCGCCTATGACCGCAAGCGCGCCAACGGCGCCTATCTGAAGCGCGCTTACGCGATCTATCGCCCGCACCATGTCGAGCGCGCGGTCGCCATGTCGTTGAAGGCGGTCGGCCTCAAGCCGCATGGCTGGCTCAATGCGATGACGGCAAAATTCGCCTGGCGCGCGATGCGGCGGCGCGCACGGCGCTTGGCGAACGCCTAGCCCAATCCCAGCTCTGCGCTGAACTCGGCCAGCAATTCGCGATAGAGCCCGCGCTTGAATTCAACAGCGATCTCGGGCAGCTCGCGGGGCAGTACCCATTTCCAATCGTCGAATTCCGCCACATGCGCGTCGAGATCGATATCGGCCTCGGTGCCGGTGAAACGCATCAGGAACCATTTTTGCGCCTGCCCCTTGTAGCGCCCGTCCCAAAGGCGCTCCCGCAATCCCGGCGGAAGGTCGTAGGACAGCCAATGCGCGCTTTCGGCGATGAGCTCGGCCTTGTCGGTGCCGACCTCCTCCTTGAGCTCGCGCAAGGCCGCACGGTGCGGCGTTTCGGCGCCGTCGATGCCGCCCTGCGGCATCTGCCAGCCGCTGGCCGTGCGGATCCGCTTGCCGACGAAGACGCGACGCGCGCTGTCGATGAGCATGATGCCAACGCCCGGCCGGTAGCCGGCGGGCGGCTTGGCGCTGCGCATCGCCGGCTCAGCCGCCCGGCTTGTTGTGGCCGAAGAGCACGACGCCACGCAGCATGTCGACGGCGCGAGCGAGCTGGTAATCGTTCGCCGTGCCGAAAGCGCTCGGGTCGTCGGCATCGTCGGCGTCCGGATTGGCGTTGCCCGAATCGCCGCCGGCTTTCGCCGGGGGCTTGGCGCCGCTTGCATTCGCATCGGTGTTCTTGAGCGCGCCCTTGAGATCGGCCTCGTGCAATCCCTTGCCGGTCGCGATCTTCTCGATCTTCGCCGGCTCGACATCGATGTCGGGTGCGATGCCCTTAGCCTGGATCGAGCGGCCGGACGGCGTGTAGTAGCGCGCCGTGGTCAGGCGGATCGCGCCATGCCCCGGGAGCTGGATGATCGTCTGGACCGAGCCTTTGCCGAAGCTGGGCGTGCCGAGCAGCACCGCGCGGTGGTGGTCCTGCAGCGCGCCGGCGACGATCTCCGATGCCGATGCCGAACCCCCGTTGATGAGAACCACCATGGGCAAGCCCTTGGTGATGTCGCCATTGGCTCGCGCGTTGTAGCGCTGCCCATCCTCGGCGTGGCGGCCGCGCGTCGAGACGATCTCGCCCTGGTTGAGGAAGTCGTTCGACACAGCGACCGCCTGATCGAGCAAGCCGCCCGGATTGTTGCGCAGATCGAGCACGATGCCCGTCAGCTTGTCGCCCGATTTGGCGCGCAGCGATTTCATCGCCGCCTGGAGGCCGCTATCGGCCTGCTCGTTGAAGCTGCTGATGCGGATATAGCCGATGTCGTTGCCGACGAGCTGCGACTTCACCGATTGCACCTTGATGATCGCGCGCTTCAGCGTCACGTCGAACGGATCCTTGCCCTCGCGCTTGATGACGAGCTTGATCGGGCTGTTGACCGGACCGCGCATCTTCTCGACCGCGTCGTTGAGGCTCATGCCCGAGATCGGCTCGCCGTCGATGGCGACGATGAGGTCGCCGGGCTTAAGGCCGGCCTTGGCTGCCGGCGTGTCGTCGATCGGCGACACCACCTTGACGAGGCCGTTCTCCATCGTCACCTCGATGCCGAGGCCGCCGAATTCGCCCCGCACCTGGACCTGCATGTCGGTGAAGCTCTTGGCGTTCATATAGCTCGAATGCGGATCGAGCGCCGAGAGCATTCCGTTGATCGCCGCCTCGATGAGCTGTTCGTCGGTGACCTGCTCGACATAATCGGCGCGCACGCGCTCGAACACCTCGCCGAAGAGGTCGAGCTGCCGATAGGTGTCGGTGGTGGTTGCGGGCGGTGCGCTCGGCGGCGGATCGGCAGCCAGGGCCGGGCCGAGCGGCCAGACGAGAAGAGCGGCACCGGCCGCAGCGTGACGAAAGCGCATCATCCATTTACCTTTTCATCGCGTAGGGCCAGCCACGGCAGCGGGTTGATGGGTTGGCCGTTCAGACGCAGTTCGAGATAGAGGCGGGGCTTTTGGCTGCCTTGCGACATGACGCCCACCGGCTCGCCCGCCACCAGCCACTGACCGACGCTTGATTCGACGCGGTCGAGGCCCGCCAAAAGCGAATGATACCCGTCGCCATGACCGATGATCAATATTTGCCCGTAGCCCTTGAAGGCGCCGGCGTACAGAACCTTGCCGTCGAAGGGCGCCACGACCTGGGCGCCTGGCCGGGTCTCGAACAGGAGGCCCTTGCTGGTGCCGGCGCCGTCGGCGTCGCCGAAACGTGCGATAATGATGCCGCTCGCCGGCACTGCCATGCGGCCCTTGGCTTGGCTCATGGGCCGGATCTGCTTCGGCCGGGTTGGGTCGGGCTGGATGGGCAGGGCGACCACGGCGAGCGTCTCGCCCGCCTTGGGCGCCGGCCGCAAGGCGGCGCGGGCGGCGGCGGCGCGCTCGCGCCGTTCGGCCTCGAGGCGCGCGGTTTCCAGGCGGGCGATCAGGTCGCGCAGGTCGCTCGCCTTCGCCGCCAGCTCGGCCTGGCGCTTGGCGCCAGCCTCGGCGCCGGCCTGCGCCTTCTGCTGGAGATCCTGCTTGCGGGCGATGAGGGCCGCAAGTCGCGTTTGTTCCTGTGCTAACCCGTCTTTCTCGGCGCGGTGCTGCGCCTCGGTCTGGGCGATCTGGGCACGCAAATTCTCCAGCGCCGCGATCTGGTCGTGCAGCGCCCGCGCCCGCGCCTCGAGCGGCGGCAATGCGCGGCCCATCAGCAATCCGCCGCGCAGATTGTCGACCGCCGGGCTGGGCCCGAGCGCCAGCGCCTCGGGCGGGTCGCGCGCCAGTCGAGTCAGCGCCGTCAGCAGCCGCTCCTCGGCGGCGCGTTTCTGGTCCAGCTCGCGCGCCTTGATCTTTTCTTGCGCCTCCAGGCTGCCGAGCCGGGTTTCCAGGCGGTCGAGCGCCGCCTCATGGGCCTGCGCCGCTCCTGCGGCCTTGATCTCGCCGTCGCGCAGCGATTGGAGCTCGCTCGCCAGCGTGTCGGCCTGCCTGCTGAGCTCCTCCCGCGCCTGGCGGCTCTCCTCGATCTTCTTTTCGACGTCCTGGAGCTTCTTCTGTGCCGAATCCTGCGCCAAGGCGGGCGCGAGCGCGACGACCAGCCATGCCGTCACCAGGGCAAGAAGGAGGGCGCGGCGGTCAGGCCGGGGCACGCGTGGCGGCGGGGATCAGCGCATGCCCGGTCATTGCCGGCGGTTGCTTCAGACCGAGCAGGGCGAGCACCGTTGGCGCGATGTCGGCGAGCTTGCCGTCCTGCAGGCCGCCGACGCCCGGCGGCGCATTGACCAGGATCAGCGGCACCGGGTTGGTGGTATGCGCGGTGTGCGGCTCGCCGGTCTTGGGGTCGCGCATCTGCTCGACATTGCCGTGATCGGCAGTGATCAGCAGGCAGCCGCCGGCGCGCTTGACCGCCGCGGCAAGCCGGCCGAGGCATTGATCAACCGCCTCGACCGCTTTGATCGCGGCCGCGAGATCGCCGGTGTGGCCGACCATGTCGGCGTTGGCATAGTTGACGACGATGACGTCGAAGTGCCCCTGGTCGATCGCTTCGACCAGCTTATCCGTGACCTCGAAGGCGGACATTTCCGGCTTTTCGTCATAGGTCGCGATTTTGGGCGACGGTACCAGGATGCGGCTTTCGCCGGGGAATTCGGCCTCGCGCCCGCCGTTGAAGAAGAACGTCACATGCGCGTATTTCTCGGTTTCGGCGATGCGCAGCTGCTTCAAGCCTGCCGCCGAGACGAGTTCGCCGAGCGTGTCGTGCAGCTCTTCGGGCGGAAACAGCGTGGCGATGAACTTGTCGAGCTCGGCCGAATATCCGGTCATGCCGAGCGAAGCAGCAAATTTGATATTACGTGGCCGCTTGAAGCCGTCGAATTTCGGGTCGAGCAGCGCCAGCAGGATCTCGCGCACGCGGTCGGCACGGAAATTGCCGCAGGCGATGCCATCGCCGTCCTTCATCCAGGCATAATTACCGATGACGGTGGGTGCCACGAACTCGTCGCTTTTGCCCTTCTGGTAGGATTGCTCGATCGCCGCCTCGGCGCTTGCCGCCTTCTCGCCTTCACCGAGCGCCAATGCCCGCCAGGCCTTCTCGACGCGGTCCCAGCGCTTGTCGCGATCCATCGCAAAGTAGCGCCCGCTGACCGTCGCGATGGAAACATTCGGGGCGCCTTTCACCGCCGCCTCCAATTTGGCGAGGAATCCCAACGCGCTTTTGGGCGGCGCGTCGCGGCCGTCGAGGAAGGCGTGGATGTGGACGTGCAAGCCGTTCTCGGCCAGCGCCTTGGCCAGCGCCGCGATCTGCGCCTGATGCGAATGGACGCCGCCGGGCGAGATCAGGCCCAGCAGATGCACGGCGCCGCCGCCCGACTTCATCTTGGCGACGAATTCCTTGAGCGCCGGCTCCCGGGCGAATTCACCCGATTTTATGGCAGCGTCGATGCGCGGCAAATCCTGTAGGACCACACGGCCGGCGCCGATATTGGTGTGGCCGACCTCGGAATTGCCCATCTGATGGTCGGGCAAGCCGACGAAATGCTCGCTTGCCTGCATGTGCGAATGGGGGCACTCCGCCATGAAGCGGTCCCAGTTGGGCGCCTTGGCCTCGAGGATGGCATTGCCGGCTCGCTCGCGGCGCTCGCCCCAGCCGTCGAGGATGCAGAGCACGACAGGGCGTGGGCGGGCAGGTGCGGGCATGTAGGTTATATAGAGGAACCGGGCCGCCAAGGGTAGAGGTGGCATGCGAAATACCAACGCAATCAGGGCGTTAGGCCGCCTCAACACGACGGCCTGGAGTTAACGGTCCGCCAATCCATCCTGGCTAGATTCGGCATGTCGGCAAAATCCGTAATCAGGATCAGTTCCGAAATGTACGCGTCGCTAGATCGCGCTCTCCGGCCGAGACTGCGGACCTTCGTCCGCGCGGTCGCGGTGCTATCGGCTTGCGCCGGGATCGCCGCTCCCGCTGCCGCCGGTACCTACGTCGTGGGAAATCGCGCGTTTCCGGCCACGCCCTTGACCGAGGACCCCTTCGTCGCCGATGAAGTGTCCTCGACCGTCAGCCACATCCGGTTTGGCGCTTCGGGTGCCAACCCGGCGACCAAGGAAACCGAATTCGATTTTGGCGCGGCCCGGCGCCTCACTCAGAATCTTGGGCTCTCTATCGAAGGCGGTTACACGATCCAACAGCCCACCGGCGGGTCCAACGTCTATGGCTTCACTAATTTGGACGCGACGCTCAAGTATCAGTTCTATCTGAATGACGCGCATGAGCTGCTGCTGTCGGGAGGCGTGACGCGCGAGTTCGGCGGCACCGGTGCGCTGCGCGTCGGCGCCGATAGCGTCGGCACGACGACGCCCACGATTTATTTCGGCAAGGGCTTTGGCGACCTGCCTGACTCGCTTGCCTACCTCAAGCCGCTCGCGGTCACCGGCACGCTCGGCTATCAGCTGGCCGACGAACGCGGCCCGGCGCGTCCCGATCAGCTGGCGACCGGCCTCTCCGTGCAATACAGCTTGCGTTATCTCGAAGGAAACGTGAAATATCTCGGGCTACCCGAATTCATCAATCGGCTGACGCCGCTTGTGGAAATTTCCTATACCACGCCTATGACGGCACATCCCGGATCGACCACGGTTGGCACGGTCGCGGCCGGCGTGATCTATTCCGGCAATCGTTACGATCTCGGCATCGAGGGCATGATCCCGACTTCGGGCCAGCCGCATTCCAACGTCGGCGTCCTGGCGTCGCTGCATCTGCGTCTCGACCGTTTCTTCAGCGGCCCGTTGTTCGGAGCCGGCGAATGAATCGCTCGCCTCGTCTGCTCGCCGTCCTCGCCGCCTATCTCGCGCTGGCCGCGCTTGCCCTCGCCGCCGAAATCCACGAGGTCGTGCAGCAGGGACGCGCGTTTCAAACCAAGCAGATCGAAATCGAACACGGCGAAATCATTCAGTTCGTCAATCGCGATCCTTTCGCTCACCAGATCTACGTCGACTCAAAAAGCTTCGAATTCGAGTCGAGCCTGCAGCCTCCCGATCAAATCGTCAGTGTACGCTTTACGGTCGCCGGTCATTTTCAGGTGATGTGCCACGTCCATCCGACGATGCGGCTCGACGTCACGGTAAAATGAGTTCGGCGCGCAGGCCTATTCCCGGTGATAGGGATGGCCGGCCAGCAGCGTCTGGGCGCGATAGAGCTGTTCCAGAAGCATTCCGCGCGCCAGGAAATGCGGCCAGGTCATGGGCCCGAACGACAGGAGAAGGTCGGCGCGGCGCTTGATCGAATCGTTCAAGCCATCGGCGCCGCCGATGAGGAAGGCGAGATCGGCAACGCCATTATCCCGCCATTGCGCCAGACGCTTGGCGAAATCCGCGCTGCCCATGGTCTTGCCGCGCGCGTCGAGCGCCACCAGCGTTGCCCCCTTGGGGCAGGCATCGAGCAGCAGCGCGCCCTCGCGCTCCTTCATCTCGGCGGGCGGCAGCTTGCGCTTTTCCGCGACTTCCCGGACCGATAGGGGCCAGGTCATGCGCCCGGCATAGAGCTGCTCGAGCGCCTTCAAGGCGCCGTCGCGCTGCTTGCCGATTGCGACGATGGTGACGCGCATGGCGGCTAATCAGCCGGCCGGTTCAGCCTGGTCGGAGAAATCCTCGCCCCACATTTTTTCGAGGTTGTAGTGCGAGCGCTGCTCGGGCCGGAACAGATGCACGATGATGTCGCCGGCATCGACCAGGACCCAATCGCCGAACGGCAAGCCCTCGGCCGACGGCCGCCGCCTGATCTTCGCCTTGATGGTGCTGAGCAGCCGCTCGGCCAGTGCCACCACCTGCCGCTGCGAGCGGCCGCTGGCGATGACCATGTAGTCGGCGATGGTGGATTTTCCCTGCAGGTCGATGACGGCGATCTGCTCGGCCTTGCCGTCGTCGAGCGCGTCGCAGATGAGGCGCAGCAGCGCCTTGATCGATTTATCCGCGGCGGAGGTTTTTGCCGTCGCCTTGGTGGTCGTTTTGGCGGGCGCGGGGCGACGCGGGGCCGGTTTAGCGGTCTTGGCGCGGCGTGGCGCGGCTTTGGCGGCTTTGGCGGATTTCGCGCGGCGCGGCGCGGACTTGCTGGCTTTACGCGGAATGATACTCACCTCATAAGATTGCCGCGAGCCTGGGCGGCTCGCGGAGTTGCGTGGCCGAGCTCGCATCGAGTTTCGACCACAGGAAGGTCCAGGCCGGCGGTTTCGTCGCGGCGAGCCGTCGCGCCGCCGCCGGCGGCAGGCGGTGGCGCGCGAAACGTTGTGCGGCCAATTCGGCGAGGGCGCGGCGACAATAGGTAGGCCGGGCCAGCACCGCAATGGGCACCGCCGCGAAGATATCCCGCCAGCCCTGCCAGCGGCGGACCTGGCTCAGATTGTCGGCGCCCATCAGCCAAACGAAGCGGGTGCGGGGGAACAGCCGGCACAGCGCCTTGACCGTGTCACGCGTATAGACCGTGCCGAGCCGGCGCTCGAGGTCGAGTACGCGGATGCGCGGGTTGCGCGCGAAGGCGCGCGCCGCGGCGAGCCGCCGGTCGAGCGGCGCCATGCCGGCTTGCGGCTTGAGCGGATTCTGCGGCGCCACCAGCCACCAGATCTCGTCGAGCCCGAGGCGCTTCAGCGCCTCGCGGCTGACGTGGCGGTGGCCTTCATGCGCCGGGTTGAACGAGCCGCCGAGCAGGCCGATTCGGCGCGGCGGCGCGTGGCCGATGCCCAAAGTCGATGGGTTCAGGGCCGCACCTGGCCGTCGCCCCGGACGACGTATTTGTAGCTGGTCAGCTCCTCCGCGCCGACCGGCCCGCGCGGCGGCAGGCGTCCGGTGGAGATGCCGATTTCCGCGCCCATGCCGAATTCGCCGCCATCGGCGAATTGCGTCGAGGCATTGGCCAGCACGATGGCGCTGTCGATCTCCGCCAGGAATTTCTCCGCCGCGGCCTTTTCCTCGGTGACGATCGCGTCGGTGTGGTGCGAGCCGTAATGGTTGATGTGCCGGATGGCGCCGTCGAGCCCGTCGACGACGCGCACGGCCAGGATGGCGTCGAGATATTCGGTGTACCAATCCTGTTCGGTCGCCGGCGTGGCTTGCTTGTCGAGGGCGCGCACGTCGTCGTCGCCGCGGATCGCGCAGCCGGCCTGGTGCAGCTCGGCAAGGATCGGCGGCAGCAATTCCTTGGCGACCGCGCGGTCGACCAGCAGCGTCTCGGCCGCGCCGCAGATTCCGGTGCGCCGCATCTTCGCGTTCATCACGATCCGGCGCGCCTTGGCCGCGTCGGCCGCGCGATTGAGATAGACGTGGCATACGCCCTCGAGATGCGCGATCACCGGCAGGCGGCTTTCGGTCTGCACCCGCTCGATGAGCGAGCGGCCGCCGCGCGGCACGATGACATCGATCAGGCCGGTCAGGCGCAGCATGTGGCCGACCGCCTCGCGGTCGCGGGTGGGCACGAGTTGCACGGCATGGCGCGGCAGCCCGGCGCCGACGAGGCCGGCTTGGATCGCGGCGACGATCGCCTGCGAGGAATGGAAGCTCTCGGAGCCGCCGCGCAGGATGGCGGCGCTGCCCGCGCGGATGCACAGCGCACCGGCATCGGCCGTCACGTTGGGCCGCGATTCATAGATGATCCCAATTACGCCTAAGGGCACCCGCACGCGCTGGATGCGCAGCCCGTTGGGCCGCTGCCACTCCGCCAGCACGGCGCCGAGCGGATCGGGCAGCGCCGCCACGTCGTCGAGGCCTTTCGCCATGGCCGCGACGCGCGTCGCATCCAGCATCAGCCGGTCGGTCATGGCGTCGGAGAGCTTTTCGCCGCGTGTCGCTTCGCGGTCGTGCCGGTTGGCATCGAGGATGGCGTTGCTCGCGGTACGGATCGCCTGCGCGCCGCGCTTCAAGGCGTCGGTGCGCTGTGCGGGCGCGGCGCGGGCGAGGGCGGCGGCGGCGTCGCGCGCCGCTTCGCCCATGGCACGCATCGACCCGGCGAGATTGTCGCCGGCGGCGTTGTCCATCGCGGTACCGAGCGCGCTCATGTCACCACCAGATCGTCGCGGTGGATCATCTCGTCGCGGCCACGGTAGCCGAGGATGGCCTCGATTTCACCGCTTTTATGGCCGGCGATGGCGCGCGCGTCGTCGCTCGAATAGGCGGAGAGGCCGCGCGCCAGCTCGCGCCCGTCCGTGGCCTTGACGCACACGGTATCGCCGCGCTCGAAGGCGCCTTCGACCCCGACGATTCCGGCGGGCAATAGGCTGGTGCCGCGCTTCAGCGCCGCGGCGGCGCCGTCATCGACCACCAGCGATCCCGCCGGATTGACCGCGCCGGCGATCCATCGCTTGCGCGCCGTCAGCGGCTCGGCCGAGGGCAGGAACCAGGAAACCCGCGCGCCCTTGTCGATGGCGGCGAGGGGGTGCAGCCCGTCGCCCTTGGCGATCACCATGCGGCAGCCCGCCGCCAGGGCGATGCGCGCGGCGCCGAGCTTGGTCACCATGCCGCCCGAGCTGTCGCCGGGCGCGGCGCGGCCCGCCATCGCCTCGACCGCCGGAGTGATCTCGCGGATTTCGGGCACATGCGCGGCCGTGCCGCCGCGCCGCGGGTCGGCGGTATAAAGCCCGTCGATATCCGACAGCAGCACCAGCGTGTCGGCACTGATCATCTGCGCCACCCGCGCCGCCAGCCGGTCATTGTCGCCAAAGCGAATCTCCGCCGTCGCCACCGTGTCGTTCTCGTTGATGACGGGCAGCGCCTTGAGCGCGAGCAATTGTTCCAGCGTCGCGCGCGCATTGAGATGCCGCCGGCGCTCCTCGGTGTCCTCGGGAGTCAGCAGGATCTGCGCCACGGTGATGCCGTGAAGCGCGGCGGTCTCCTGATAGATATGCGCCAGGCGGATCTGGCCGACCGCCGCCGCCGCCTGCTTCGCTTCGAGGCCGAGCGGGCCGGAAGGCAATTTGAGCAGCCGGCGGCCGAGGCCGACGGCGCCGGAGGTGACGATCAGCACCTCCGAGCCCTTTTGGCGCAGCTGTGCCGCGTCTTCGATCAGCGCTTCGAGCCAGGCGCGGCGCAGCTCGCCCGTCGCCTCGTCGATGAGCAGCGACGAGCCGATCTTGACGATGAGTCGCTTGGTGCCGGCGAGAGTTTCGCTCATGGTGTGTCGGCCTCGGCAGGCACCGGCGCGTCCGCCGCCTCGGCCGCGCGCGCTTCCTTGATGATCCGCAGCAGCGCGGACATCGCTTCGGCCACGCCCTGGCCGGTGGCGCCCGCGATCACCAGCGGCTCCTTGCGGCTGGCGCGCTTCAGCGCGCGGCGCTTCTTCACCAGCTCCTCGGCGGGAATGGCGTCGGCCTTGTTGAGTGCGATGATCTCGGATTTCTCGGGCAGGCCGTGGCCGTAGCGGTCGATCTCGCCGCGGATGGTGCGCCAGGCGCCGACGACATCGTCCTGCGTGCCGTCGACCAGATGCAGGATAACGGCGCAGCGCTCGACATGGCCGAGGAAGCGATGGCCGAGGCCGATGCCCTCGCTCGAGCCTTCGATCAGGCCGGGCAGGTCGGCCATGACGAATTCTTCGTCATGGATTCGCACCACGCCGAGCTGGGGCTTGAGCGTGGTGAAGGGATAGTCGGCGATCTTCGGCTTGGCCCGCGATACCGCCGCCAGCAGCGTCGATTTTCCGGCATTGGGCAAGCCCACCAGCCCGGCATTGGCGATGAGTTTCAACCGCAGCCAGACCCAGCGTTCCGCGCCGGGCCAGCCCGGGCCGTGCTGTCGCGGCGCGCGGTTGGTGGCGCTCTTGTAATGCGTGTTGCCGAAGCCGCCGTCGCCGCCTTCAAGCAGCACGTGCCGCTCGCCGGACTTCTTCAGGTCGAGCAGCACCTGCTCGTTGGCTTCGTCGAGAATCTCGGTGCCGGCGGGAACCCGCAGCACCATCGATTTTCCGGCGGCGCCGGAGCGGTTGGCCCCCATGCCGTGATGGCCGATCTCCGCCTTGAAATGCTGCTGATAGCGGTAGTCGATCAGCGTGTTGAGGTTGGCCACGGATTCGACGACCACGTCGCCGCCGCGGCCGCCGTTGCCGCCGTCCGGCCCGCCATTCTCGATGAATTTCTCGCGCCGGAAGCTGACCGCGCCGGCGCCGCCGTCGCCGCTCTTGAGGAAGATCTTGGCTTGATCGAGAAATTTCATGACTGCCTCGCCGGCAACGAAAAAGGGGGAATGCGGCCATTCCCCCTTTTGCGATCCGAACTGGGTGCTCGCGATCCGGGAAGGGCCTAGTCGGCGGCCTCCGCCGGAGCCGGCACCACCGAGATATAGGTGTGGCCGCCGCGCGTCGTGTGGAATTCCACGGCGCCGTTGCTACGGGCGAAGAGGGTGTGGTCGCGGCCGAGGCCGACATTGCGGCCGGGGCGGAATTTGGTGCCGCGCTGGCGCACCAGGATGTTGCCGGAAATGACGATCTCGCCGCCGGCCTTCTTCAGGCCGAGGCGGCGGCCCGCGGTATCGCGGCCGTTGCGCGACGAGCCGCCGGCTTTCTTATGCGCCATGGCTGGCCTCCTTCGAATCCTTTTCCTTTTCGGAGCGGATGCCGGTGATGCGCAGCACGGTGATCGCCTGACGGTGGCCGTTCTTGCGGCGGTAATTGTGCCGCCGCTTCTTTTTGAAGACGAGCACCTTCTCGCCGAGCTTGTGCTCAAGCACCTTGGCGGTGACCGAGGCGCCCGCAATCAGCGGCGCGCCGGTCTTGTGCTCTTTGTTATTGTCGCCGCCGCCGAGCATCAGCACGTCGCCGAGCGTGATGGTGGCGCCGGGATCGCCCGCCAGCTTCTCGACGAAGATGACGTCGTCCTTGACGACTCGGTATTGCTTCCCGCCGGTGCGGATGACAGCGTACATGGGCTTTGCGCTCTGAAAAATCGAACGGACGGCCTCGTGCCGTCCGTGCGCGCGACTATAGCCGCAAAGCGCCGCCTGTCAACATTCTTGGCATCCCCAATGCCCGGTTTTGCCAGGTTTTGTGCGGGGTTATCACCACTTTGGGGCGACGGGCCCCGCGCGCCTATGAACCTTCACTTGAGGGATGAGCTTCCGCTCGGGCGGGTGATGCAATAAAAAAGAGGGGATTCCGGGTAGCCGCGTTCCGTGCGCTCCCGTGACATTTCAGGAATGAAGGAAATGGCCATGGCAGCGCGGCAAGGCAAGGCAAAATCAGCTGCCGGCAATGTCACCGAACGGCTCGACGCGCTGGTGGACGATTTCGTCCGGCGCGTCCGCTTCTTCCGCGAGCCGCTGACGCACGGCCGCGCGCAAATGTTCGTGCTGCAGCACCGCCAGAACACGCGGCAGCGCAATTCGGTGTTGAAGCTGCGCGTCGCCACCAATTGCCCGGATTGGGAATTGCGCATGCGCATCCTCGGCGCCTGCAGCGAGGAGGTGATCGCCGATCACGCCCATGGCGGCGGCCGGCCGCATTGGGGAATCCTCGAGGATTTGGGAATTCGCATCGGCTTGAAGCGCGACGGCATGCGGCGGGCGAAGCTGCTCGCCTCGACCCAGCTCGCCTGGCTCGCCTGGGAGGCGCTGATGTCGAGCCGACACTGGCTCGAAGGGCTGGTGGCGAACACCTGCGCCGAACGCGCGAACATTCCAGGCTATGGCGAGGGGATTCTGAATAAGCACGGCTGGTTCGGACTCGAACGCGAGCGCTGGGGCAAGCTCTTCAAGCTCAAGGGCGATGCGCTCGAATTCTTCGCGCTGCACGAGGCTGCCGACATCGAACATTCCAATCTCGGCTGGCAGACCATTGCGGAACATGCCGGCAAGCTCGGCATGGAAGACGAGGTGGTGGCAGCCTGCCGCCTCAATCTGCTGGTCTGGGAAAGCTATCTCGACGGCATCGCCGCGGGCGGCGACGCGCTCGATCGCGGCGTGGCGCCCATCTATGTCTGAGCGGTCAGGGCGGGTTGCGGGGCGCGGGGCGGTGCGCTAGGTTCCGCCGCCCGCGCGGACGCATGATTTTTGAGTACGGAGAGGTGCCAGAGCGGTCGATCGGGGCGGTCTCGAAAACCGTTGTGCCCTCACGGGTACCGTGGGTTCGAATCCCACCCTCTCCGCCACTAAGTAATTGATATAGTTATATCTTTTGGAACCGCGCGAATTCGGCGCGGTTCCGCGTCGTTGGTGAAGACACGGTCAATCGGAGAGCGGTGTTCCGATGGTCTCATCGACTCACGCTTTCATTCTCCGGTTTCGATCGCCAGAACGTCACGCTGTCTGGCTTGTCGATCTTGCAGGCGATCTTGGCAAGCAATCTGTTTGCGGCGAAGCCGATGGAGCAGATGATTTGATCGCCGATGTTCTTGCGGATCGGCCTCTCTGGAGACCGAAATTAACGACGCTACCTGACTTGGCCGGTAAGGTGCTTACCATGGGCGGCTGGGCGGTCATGGTCACAGTCTATCCTATGCACGGCATACGTTGGGCCGCGGCCCGGCCGTGCGAGATGCTGGAGAAAAGGAACGAATTGCTTATTCCTTTTCTGGATGATGGCGCCAAGCGCCGGATGCACGTCATTTTAGGAGGACAGCGCGGACGATATGGCTGAAAACACGAGCCCCCTCGCCGGCAAGCCGGTCCCGCCGTCTCTGCTGGTCAATGTCCCGCGGCTGGTGACCGCTTATTTCACCTTGCAGCCAGACCCTGCGTCGGTTTCGCAGCGCGTGTCATTCGGTACGTCGGGCCATCGCGGCTCGGCTTTCGTAGCTGCATTCAATGAAGCGCATATCCTAGCGATCACTCAAGCCGTCTGTCTCTACCGCCGCCACGCGGGCATCAACGGGCCGCTTTTCTTAGGCATGGACACGCATGCACTGTCGGAGGCCGCCTTCGCCAGCGCTCTCGAAGTGCTCGCGGCCAATGGCGTCGAAACCATGATCGACGAACATGGCGGATACACGCCGACGCCAGTGATCTCGCACGCGATCCTGACCTACAATCGCGGCCGCAAGACGGGCCTCGCAGACGGGATCGTCATCAGCCCGTCGCATAATCCGCCCGACGAGGGAGGCTTCAAGTACAACCCCACCAATGGCGGACCGGCGGATGTCGATGTAACCATCTGGATTGAGAAATCCGCGAACGAATTTCTCGCGAAGAAGCTCGGCGGTGTCGCGCGCATTCACTACGAGCGCGCGCGCAAAGCAGCGTGCGTTCACACCCACGATTACATTACGCCCTATGTCGCCGACCTCGCCAATGTCGTCGATCTGGAAGCGATTCGCGCGGCGGGTGTGCGCATCGGGATCGATCCGCTGGGAGGCGCCGCCGTTCAGTACTGGAAACCGATCATTGAGCGCTACAAGATCGCCGCCACCGTTGTCAACGACGCCGTCGATCCAACGTTTCGCTTCATGACCCTCGATTGGGATGGAAAGATCCGGATGGACTGTTCGTCGCCCTATGCGATGACGCGACTAATCGCGATGCGGGACAAATTTGACATTGCCTTCGCCAACGATACCGATGCGGATCGGCACGGGATCGTCTGCCCGTCGAGCGGATTGATGAATCCGAATTATTATCTCGCGGCGGCGATTTTCTATTTGTACGACAATCGCCCGGGCTGGCGCGGCGATAGCGCCGTCGGCAAGACCACGGTCTCCAGCAGCATGATCGACCGCGTCGCGGCGAAGCTGGGACGCAAGCTCATGGAAGTACCAGTGGGATTCAAATGGTTCAGCAATGGCCTGATCGATGGATCGTTGGGATTTGGTGGCGAGGAAAGCGCAGGCGCGTCGTTTCTACGGCAGAGCGGCTCGGTGTGGACCACGGATAAGGATGGGTTAATTTTGGGATTGCTCGCCGCCGAAATCACAGCGCGCACTGGTCATGATCCCAGCCAATTCTATGATTCCGTAACGCGCGATCTCGGAAAATCCTTCTACCAGCGGATCGATGCGCCTGCCTCAAACGAACAGAAAAAACTTCTCGCAAAGCTCGATCCCGAACAATTTGACGCGAAAGAGCTTGCCGGCGAGCCGATCGAAGCGAAACTGAACCGCGCGCCTGGCAACAATCAGCCGATCGGCGGAATCAAGGTCATCGCAAAGAGCGGATGGTTCGCGGCGCGGCCATCGGGCACGGAAGATGTGTACAAGATCTATGCTGAGAGCTTCCGTAGCGAAGATCATTTGAACCAGCTTCAAAAGAGCGCTCAAGCAACCATTGGGCGCCTTATTAGCGGATCATGAATTTTCTAAGACGGCAATCCGGTGTTGGCGCGCGACGGCGTCTCACTTGAAGTGAACGACTGCGGAGAAGGAGAGGGGTCCGCAGAAGACTGCATCCACCGCCATTTCGCGTTCGCAGATCAAAGAACCGGCCAAATCCAGAACGCCAGTCCCACCGCGGCAATAAAGGCGCCGCTGAGCACTTCGCCATAGCGTTCGAAGGCGCCGAGCTTCATGCGCTGCAGCCTGGCGGTCGAGTAGACGCATAACAGCATGTAGGTGCCGATCGTGCTGATCGCGAATATGACAGCCATCAAAGAAACAAGGCCGATGCCGTATTTGCCCGCCGCGAAGAACGCGGGGATGCCTTCGACCATCGGCGACGAGCCGAGGATCAACAGCAACGCGGTGCGCGCGCTCATCTTGTGACGGTGGTCGTGGATGGGCGGCGCGGCTTCCATCCCGGCCGTGACCGGATGCGATGTGGCGGGGGCATGATCGTGCCAATGGGCGTGCGGCATGCCGCGCCCATGTCGATGCAAATGGACATGCCGCGTGAGCACGGCGGTGTCGCCGCGCAACGGCGCATAGAGCGGGTCGTCCGCCGGCTCATCTTCGTGTGTGTGAGCCTGTCCGTGAGAATGACCATGTCCATGTCCGCCCGGGCCGTGGACGGGATCGCCGCCATGAGGAGTGTGGAGATGCGGGAAGCCGTGACTGTGACCGTGCCCATGCCGGCCCGACGAATGGAGCTCCCGCCATGCCGAAATCGCGAACCAGCCGCCAAAGGCGATCAGCGCCAAGCTTGATGCCGTATCGATGTAGTGGCCGAAACGCTCGGCGACGGCGACGCCGGCAAGCCAGACAACCAACGCGATCAGCAATGTCGAGAGTACATGCCCGGTGCCCGCCTGGAGCGCCGCGCGCGCCGTTTCGGCCTTCGACCAACCGCGTTGCCGGGCAATGAGCGTGATGGGCACCCAATGGTCCGGAACAATGGTGTGCAACACGCCGACGACAGCGACGGTACCGATCAGCAGCAGTTCCGGGCTGTAATTCATTTGTCGTCTCCGTCATGGCTTCGACCAGTGGCGCCCATCGCACCGCGCCCGCTCATGCCGAGCCAACAGCCATAAAGCACCAAATTGACGTCGCGGCCGTGCCCGTCCTGCAACGCGAGGCAGGCCGGTGCCACGCCGGGCAGGGCATAGAAATCCTGCGAAAAGCGCCAGAACGAATCGGCGGCGGGAGGCGTGGACATGCTTCGATCATTACCGAAAAAGAGCGGCCGTGGCGAGGTGGGTTGCGTGGGCGTCGGGCATGCCATGCCGATTCCCCGCGCCTGCCGGCGCGCCGTTCGGTCTAGATTGGGTCCGCGCCGGGAAATCCTATACCCTGGCCGCGGCAGGGAGTTTGACGTGCAGCGAACGACGGCAGCGGTGGCGAAACCGGTCTCGGTGGAGAGCACCGCGGTAAAAATCCTGGCGGCGCTCGCCTTCTGCCACTTCCTCAACGACATGATGCAATCGCTGGTGCCGGCGCTCTATCCGGTGTTGCAGGAGAAATTCGCGCTCAACTTCAGCCAGATCGGCCTCATTACGTTGACCTATCAGATCACCGCGTCGCTGCTGCAGCCGGCGATCGGCCTCTACACCGACCATCGTCCGAAAGCTTATGCCCTGCCGGTCGGGATGGCGTTCACCTTCGCGGGATTGCTGATGCTCTCCATGGCATCGAGTTTCCATTTCCTGCTGGGAGCGTCGGCGCTCGCCGGAGTGGGCTCGGCGATTTTCCACCCCGAGGCCTCGCGCTTTGCCCGGAGCGCGTCGGGCGGACGTCACGGCTTCGCCCAGGCCTTCTTCCAGGTCGGCGGCGCGATCGGCTCCGCCACGGGACCCCTGCTGGTCGCGTTTTTCGTGCTGGCGCGAGGCATCGGCAGCGTCGCCTGGTTCTCGATCGCGGCGCTGGTCGCCATCCTGGTGTTGTTGCCGGTTGGCAGCTGGTATCAACGCCACGGCGTCGCGCGCAACCGGGTGCCCCCGCACGGGGTCGGAAGCGGGATGGCGCTATCGCAGCGTCAGGTGACGGTCTCGTTGGCCGTGTTGATGATTCTAGTCTTCTCGAAGTTCTTTTATCTTTCGAGCCTGACCAGCTACTACACCTTCTATCTCATCCAGCGCTTCGGCGTTTCGATGCAGAGCGCGCAGATTCATCTCTTCGTTTTCCTGGGCGCGTTGGCGATCGGCACGCTGGTCGGCGGTCCCCTCGGCGACCGCTTCGGCCGCAAATACGTCATCTGGGGCTCGATCGTCGGCGTGCTGCCCTTTACCCTGCTGCTCCCCTATGTCGGCCTGGAATGGACCGGAATCCTGACCGTGGTGATTGGGCTGATCCTGTCCTCCGCCTTCTCGGCGATCGTCGTCTTCGCGCAGGAGCTTGTGCCCGGCAAGGTCGGCATGATCTCCGGCCTGTTCTTCGGCTTGGCCTTCGGCATGTCGGGGGTGGGTGCCGCGGTGCTCGGCGTCGTGGCCGATTACACCAGCATCGATTTCGTCTACCGCCTCTGCGCGTTCCTCCCGGCCATCGGCTTGATTACCGCGCTGCTGCCGAACATCGAGCCGCCGCGCCGCCGCCGCGCTTCCTAGCCATCCCGCCGCTATCTGGTATTCTCCGTTCGGTTGTCGATCGGGGGGTCGCTCATGAAGAAACCAGCCAATCTTGTTTATGGAGTCGAGGAAAAGCCGCCGACCCCCGTGATGCTGGTCAGCGCTGTCCAGCATGTCGGCGTCATCGCCATCTTCATGATCTACCCGCTGATCATCGCGCGGCAGGCGGGCATCGACGCGGCGGAGGTCTCGAACATTTTGCGGCTCGGCATGCTGGCGCTCGCCATCGCCGCGATCCTACAGGCCTTGCCGAAAGGGCCGGTGGGCAGCCGGTTCCTCGCGCCGTCGATCTTTACCGGCGTCTATCTCGGACCGTCGCTGCTCGCGGTAAAGGTCGGCGGGTTGCCGCTGGTCTGGGGCATGACCATGTTCGCCGGCATCGTCGAAATCGTGTTGTCGCGCTTCTGGATACGCCTGCGGACTTTCATTCCGCCGGAATCAGCCGGCCTCGTCGTGTTCCTGATCGGGCTCATCATCGGGCTCGCGGCCCTGCGCCTGCTGATCGGCGGCAGCAGCACCGGCGAGGTCGCCGGCGGCGACGGCGCGATCACCGCCGTCACGCTGGCGGTGATGGTCGGGTTCAACATCTGGAACAAGGGAAAGCTGCGGCTCTTCTGCATCCTTATCGGCATGGTCGTCGGCTATGTCGCCTCGGCGATCGTCGGCCTGCTGACGGCACGAGATTTCGCGCTCGTGCTGCAGCAGCCGCTGTTCGCGCTGCCGAGTTTCGGCCATCTCTCCTACGCCTTCGACGCCTCGCTGGCCGTGCCCTTCGCGGTGAGCGGCCTCGCCGCCGCCATGAGCGTGACCGCGGTGGTGACGACCTATCAGCGCACATCCGACGCCGATTGGGTGCGTCCCGACATGGTCTCGATCAGCCGCGGCATTTTGGGCGACGGCATCGCGGCGACCGTCGCCGGCCTGTTCGGCACCTTCGGCCTCACCGTCTCGACCGCCAATGTCGGCCTGACCGCGGCGACCGGCGTCGCCAGCCGCAACATCTCCTGGATCATCGCGGCGATCCTGGTGCTGGCGGCGTTTCAGCCGACCCTGATCGGCATCCTCGCCATCATGCCGCCGCCGGTCATGGCGGCATCGCTGCTCTTCACCGCCGTGTTCATCATGATCGGCGGCGTCCAGATCATCTCGTCGCGCATCCTCGATCAACGCCGCACGCTGGTCGTCGGCATGGGGATGATGGCCTTCGTCGTCGTCTCGGTCTTTCCCGCCGCGTTCGCCGCGGCACCCGCCTGGGCGCAGCCGCTGGTGACGTCGCCGCTCGTGCTGGCGACGCTGGTGGCGTTGTTTCTCAACCTAGTCTTCCGCCTCGGCATTCGTCGCACCGTGACCCTCGAAATTCCTCCTAAGGCCGCCGATTTCCAGGCGATCTCGGCTTTCATCGAGCGCAACGGCGGCGTATGGGGCGCGCGGCGCGACGTGATCACGCGTGTGCAGTTCGCGGCCCAGCAGGCGACGGAGGCCGTGGTCGATTTCTGCCGCCCGGCCGGGCCGATCCAGCTAGCTGTGAGCTATGATGAGTTCGATATCGACGCCCGGCTGAGCTACGCCGGGATGCCTTTCGCGCTGGCTGAGCGGGCGCCGTCGCAGGAAGAGATGCTGGCCTCCGACGACGGGGGTCGCCAGCTCGCCGGCTATCTCATCCGGCACTATGCCGATAAGGTGCAGGTCAGGACCGATAACGGCAAAGTGGTCGTCGAGCTAAACTTCCGGCAGTGACGGAGCGCCCGCGCTAGAGCTCGTAGCTGCTGTGCAATGTCGGGATTTCGACTTTAGTATTGCGCAGCAGCGGCGCCAGGGCCGCCATCGCCTTTTCTTCGCCGTGCACGATGAAGGTCGTGCGCTTGCCCTGGATCGCGTCGTGCCAGGTGACCAGCTCGGGCTGGTCGGCATGGGCGGAGAAGCCGTTGAGCGTGTGGATGCCGGCCCGCACCGCGACGCTCTCGCCGAACAGGCTGATTTTCTTAGCACCGTCGATAATGAGCCGCGCCGGCGTGCCCGAAGCGGCATAGCCGACGAAGATGATGCTCGATTCCGGCCGCGCCAAATTGTGGAGCAGGTGATGGCGGACGCGGCCGCCGGTGGCCATGCCGGAGCCGGCCATGATCACGGCGCCGCTCTTCACCGCGTTGATCGCGATCGAATCGGCGCGATCGCGCGTGCAGCGCAGGCCAGGCACGGCGAAAGGATTGTCGCCGCCGGCGATCATCGCCGCGATCTCCGGCTTCAGGCATTCCGGGTGACGCGCGAAAATCTCGTCCGCCGAGATCGCCATCGGCGAATCGAGGAAGACCGGCATTTTCGCCGGCAGCCGGTTGTCGGCGACGCCGCGCTTCATGAAGAAGAGCAATTCCTGCGCCCGCTCGAGCGCGAAGGTCGGGATGACGACGTTGCCGCCATGCGCGAAGGTGTCGGTGATCGTCCGCAGCAATTCCTCGATCGATTGGTCGATGGGGCGATGCGCGCGGTCGCCATAGGTCGATTCCATGACGACGAAATCGGCCTGTTGCGGCGTGACCGGCGGCACCAGAAGCGGCCGGCCGCGATTGCCGATATCGCCCGAGAACAGCACGCTCTTGCGCTGTCCGGCATCCTGCGCCTCGACCAGGATGCTGGCCGAGCCCAGGATGTGGCCGGCGTTGTAATAGGTTGCCGTGATGCCAGGCGCGACGGCGACAGGCTTGTCGTATTCGGCCGTGCGCTTGAATAAACCAAGGCTGTTGGTGGCATCGACCAGCGAATAGAGCGGCGGGCGCGGCGGGCGCAGCGAGATTCCCGGTGCGGCGTGATGTTCGGTGTCGTGCGCGTGGCGCCGTACGTCCTCATCCTGTAAGTGAGCCGCGTCGAGGATAACGAGCTTGGCCAATTCGCGCGTCCCCGCCGTCGCGATCACCTCGCCGTGGAAGCCCTGCTTGAAGAGCAGGGGGATGCGGCCGCAATGGTCGAGATGGGCATGGGTCAGCAGCAGCACGTCGATCGACTTCGCGTCGAAGCCGAAGGGCTTGGCGTTGTCCTCGTCGAGCTCGCGGCTACCTTGCAGCATGCCGCAATCGATCAGGACGCGCTTGCCCGCAACCTCGAGCAGGTGGCAGGAGCCGGTGACGTCGCGGTCGGCGCCGTGAAATGAGAGTCGCATGGCCGATCTCTATGCCATATCCCACGCGTTCCGTCGCGTCCCACCGCATGGCGGTGGGCCGAAAAATACCGGCTTTAGCGGCGCGGCGGTTCCGCTAGACTGCGCCCGTCGCCGGCATCGCCAAGAAACCGGAACGGGGGGCGTCATGTACAAAGCGTCGGCCAAAACAATCCTGCCAACGTCGATCATCGGCTCCTTGCCGCGACCCGCCTGGTACGATGCGGTGCTGGGCAATCACACCTTCCTCGAAGCCATGGCGAATTCCCGCCATCGCGAGCAGTACGAGGACGCGGTTTCGATCTTTCTCCGTGCCCAGGAAATCGCCGGCCTCGACATCTTCACCGACGGCGACGCGCATTACGACGAGCAGGTCGGTGGCATGAGTTGGCAGAGCTATGCGCCGGCGCATATGGCGGGCTTCGACCGCTCGCCCCAGCCGACGCAATACAGCGTCGGCGCCGTGCCGTTCCCGCGCGGCCATATCCTGCATGATTTTCTGGAAGCGCGCGTGCTGCCCAAGGTGGTAGGTCCCATCGGCCGCGGCGATCTGCAATACGCCGCGATGTGGCGCGTTGCGCAGCGCATGACGAAAAAGCCGGTCAAGTTCGGCACCATCACGCCGGAACTGCTGGCGATGGGCCTCGTCGATGAGCACTACAAGGATCCGATCGAGCGCACCATAGCGCTGAGCAAGGCGCTTAACGAGGAATTGAACGAACTGGCCGATGCCGGTTGTCCTGTTATCCAAATGGAAGAGCCGCAGATCCACATGGTGCCGGCGCGTGGGCCGACTTTCGGCAAGCTCGGCACCGGCGAGCTGGTGAAGATCTTCAACGCGACGGTCAAAGGGCTACGCGCCAAGTCCGAGGTGTGGTGCCATACCTGTTGGGGCAATCCGTCGCAGCAGCGCATCTTCAAGGACGTCCAGAGCTATCAACCGACGCTCGAAGCGCTCAACGAGGTCGATGCCGACGCGCTCACCTTCGAGACCTGTTCATCGGGTACCGGCGATCTGAAGGCGATCGGCGAGATTATCAAGGACAAAAAGATCGTCATCGGGGTGATCGACCACCACACGCTGCAGGTCGAACGGCCGGACGAGGTGGCGGCGATCATCCGCGCCGCCCTGAAGCACATTCCGGCCGAGCGGCTCATCATCTCTTCCGATTGCGGCATGGGGCGCGAGGGCATGAGTCGGCGCCACGCCACCTACAAGATGGTGGCGATGGTTCTCGGCACCAACCTCGTGCGCAAGGAGCTGGGACTGCCCGAGGCCGAATGCCTAGCCGCCGATCCGCGCTATTCGCTCACGCAGACCAAGGCGAATTGAGCCGTCAGCGGCACACCCGATAAAGACCCATATCGAGATGCAAATGGCTCTGATGCGCTGCGTTGTAGTCGGGGCTGAGAACGGTATGGAAATAGCGGCAGGCGCCGACGCGCACGTCGTGCAGGAATTGCGCCTTGTCGTCCGCGCCATGCCAGTTTTTCTGTACGGTCACGCGTCCGCCGTCACGCAGCACGAAACCCGAGATATCGATGGCGTTGGCTGCGGCATGCTCGCTCAGGCCCTCATGCCCATGCCCGCCGACGATGTCGCGGCAGGCAAAGCTGCCGAGGTGATCGACGGTGACGACGCTGGTGTGCAGGTCGCGTTCGGCCGCCGGCTCGACTTCATGGCGCACGAACATGGCCATCGCGACGGCCAGCGGGCAGGTGGCGATGAATCGGCTGCTGAAGGCGGGATTGTCGC
>DASRKX010000062.1:0-22620 GCA_035648735.1 Allostellaceae bacterium | reverse complement strand
TTTGCCGTCATGGCGCGCTCCTAGAACTTTTCCGGTCGAATGAGGGCGATGACGAGATAGGCCGTGATGGCCACGCTCACGATCGCGCCGAGGATGTAATCGAACATGACCTGCCTCACATCCGTTCGCAGACGAGGGCGTAGATCAGCATCGCGGCAAAGGCCGCAACACCGGCGGCAACAAGGATGACATCGAGCATGATGCGGCCTTCTCAATCGTCCCGAAACGGTTCCGGCGACCCGGGATAATTGGCAGCCCCGCCATATAGATTCGATGCGGATTAGGGTCTGCGCTTGTAAAGCGCGCATAAAGGAAAACAAAAAATGGCGGCGAACCCGGGCCATCTTTTCGCCGCGCCACCCTAGGAACCAACCCCGTGTTATGGCTATGGTGTAACCCGCCTTCACACGGAGAAAATCCAAATGAAATTCCGTCCCCTGCATGACCGCGTCGTGGTGCGCCGCCTGGCCGAGGAAGAAAAAACCAAGGGCGGCATCATCATCCCCGACACCGCCAAGGAAAAGCCGTCGGAGGGCGCGGTCGTCGCCGTTGGCCCCGGCGCGCGCAACGAGGACGGCAAGATCGTCCCGCTCGACGTCAAGGCGGGCGATCGCGTGCTGTTCGGCAAATGGTCGGGCACCGAGGTCCGCCTCGACGGCGAGGATCTGATGGTGATGAAAGAGAGCGACCTCATGGGCGTGATCGAGGGCAAGCCGGCCAAGAAGAAATAGCGCCGCCTGCCCCGCGCGCCGGCTTGACCTTCCAGCGACTGGAACCTTTATAAGAGGTCACCAGGCGAGGAGGCGGTCATGAACATCGGCGAAGCGGCAGCACAGGCGGGCCTGGCGCCCAAGACCATCCGCTATTACGAAAGCGTCGGGCTGATCCCGGCGGCGGCACGGCACGCCAACGGCTACCGCCACTACGGCGAAACCGAGCTGCACACGCTGCGCTTCATTCATCGCGCACGCGCGCTGGGCTTTTCGGTGCCGGAAGTGGAGGAACTGCTGGCGCTGTGGCACGACAAGCGGCGCAAGAGCGCTTCGGTCAAGGCCGTCGCGCGCGCCAAGATCGAGGAGATCGAGCGCAAGATCGCGGCGCTCCAGGCGATGCAGCGGGCCCTCTTGCATCTGGCGGCGAATTGCCATGGCGACGGGCGGCCGAAATGTCCGATCCTCGACGGGCTGTCGGGCGGCACGAAGTGACGCAAATCATCGACCCGGTCTGCGGCATGAAGGTCGATCCGGCCGCGACGCCGCATCGCGCACGATACCAGGACCGGGACTATTTCTTCTGCGGCGAGGACTGTCGCGCGAAATTCGTCGCCGCGCCGGAAAAATATGTCGCCGGGGAAAAAGTGCCCGCGCCGCCGGCCAAGCCCGGCACGATCTGGACCTGCCCGATGCATCCGGAGATACGGCGCTATGCGCCCGGCCCCTGCCCGATCTGCGGCATGGCGCTCGAGCCGCTGGATCCGATCGCCGCGACGGAAGCCAATCCGGAGCTCGCCGACATGACAAGGCGCTTCTGGATCGCGGCGGCGCTCAGCGTGCCGCTCGCGGCGCTCGGCATGGGCGCGCATGTCATGGCGCTGCCGGTGCCGACGCATCTTCTCGTTCGGCTGCAATTCGCGTTGGCGACGCCGGCCGTGCTATGGGCCGGCGCGCCGTTTTTCGCACGCGGCTGGCAATCGATCCTCCACCGCAGCCTCAATATGTTCACGCTGATCGCGCTCGGTACCGGCATCGCCTATCTCTATAGCGCCGCCGCCGCGCTCGCGCCGACGATGTTCCCGCCCTCCTTCCGCGACATGCATGGCGACGTCGCGGTCTATTTCGAGGCCGCTTCGGTGATCGTGGCCCTGGTCCTGCTCGGCCAGGTGATCGAGCTGCGCGCCCGGGCGCGCACCGGCGGCGCCATCCGCGCGCTGCTCGATCTGACGCCGAAGCAGGCCCGCATCCTGCGGACGGACGATCGCGAGGAGGATGTCCCGCTCGACCAGGTGAAAGCCGGCGACCGGCTGCGCGTGCGTCCCGGCGAAAAGGTGCCAGTCGACGGCATCGTGCTAACGGGCCATAGCGCGGTCGATGAATCGCTGGTCACCGGCGAAGCGCTGCCAGTGGAAAAGGCGCCGGGCGACAAGCTCACCGGCGCGACCCTCAACGGCACCGGCAGCCTCGTCATGCGCGCCGAGCGCGTCGGGTCCGCTACGGTGCTGGCGCAGATCGTCGCCTTGGTGGCGGCGGCGCAACGCTCGCGCGCACCGATCCAGCGCTTCGCCGACCGCGTGGCCGGCTGGTTCGTGCCGGTCGTCGTCGGAGTATCGCTCGTCACCTTCGTCGCCTGGGCGATCGCCGGTCCGGCGCCGGCGTTCGCCTTCGCCCTGGTCAACGCCGTCGCCGTGCTGATCATCGCCTGTCCCTGCGCGCTCGGCCTCGCCACGCCGATGTCGATCATGGTCGGCACCGGTCGCGGCGCCCGCGCCGGCGTGCTGATCCGCAATGCCGAGGCGCTGGAGCGCATGGCGGGCATCGACACGCTGGTCGTCGACAAGACCGGCACGCTGACCGAGGGAAAGCCGAAGCTCGTCGCCGTCGAAGCGGCGTCCGGCTTCGACGAGAACACGCTGCTGCGCCTCGTCGCCTCGCTCGAACGCGGCAGCGAGCATCCCCTGGCCCGGGCAATCATCAAAGGCGCGGAAGATCGCGGCGTTGCCCTGGGCGCGGTGAGCGATTTCCGTGCCGAGGCCGGCCTGGGCGCTGCCGGCAATGTTGACAGCAGGCGCGTCGCCGTCGGCAACGCCGCGTTCCTCGCCGTCGATCTCGGCGCCTGGCGCGAGCGGGCGGAGACGCGACGCCGTGAAGGCCAGACCGTCGTCTTTGCCGCGATCGACGGCAAGCTCGCCGGAATCATCGCCGTCACCGATCCCATCAAGCGCGGCGCGCGCGCGGCGCTGGACGATCTCCGCGGCCAAGGCCTGCGCATCGTCATGCTGACGGGCGATAGCCAGGCCACCGCCGAGGCCGTGGCGCGCGGCCTCGGCATTGCCGAGATCACCGCCCAAACCTCGCCGGCTCAGAAAGCCGATGCCGTTCGCAAGCTGCAAGCCGAGGGCCGGCACGTCGCCATGGCCGGCGACGGCATCAACGACGCCCCAGCCCTGGCGCAGGCCGAGATCGGCATCGCCATGGGCACCGGCGCCGACGTGGCAATGGAAAGCGCCGCGATCACGCTCCTTGCCGGCGACCTCGACGGCATCCTGCGTGCGCGGCGCCTGTCGCGCGCCGTGATGCGCAATATCCGGCAGAACTTATTCTTCGCCTTCGCCTTCAACGCCGTTGCGATACCGATTGCGGCAGGCGTGCTCTACCCGCTCTGGGGATGGCTGCTCAATCCGATGATCGCCAGCGCGGCGATGAGCGTCAGCTCCGTCACGGTGATCGGCAACGCGCTGCGGCTGCGCAGCATCCGGCTCTAATCACTCGAAATCAGGCTGCTTTTCCGGCCGTGCCCGCTCGAAGGAATCGAGCTTCATACAATTGTCGAAGATGCGCCCGATGTTCGGATAAGGCGTCAGATCGAAGCTCGGATAGCGCTTGGCGTTGAACATCTGCGGCACCAGGCAGATGTCGGCGAGGCCGGGGGCTTCACCGTGACAGAAGGCGCCGGTGCGCTTGTCCTGCGCTAGCAAGGGCTCGATGGTCTCGAATCCGAGCCTGATCCAGTGATTGAACCATACCTCGACCGCCTTTTCGTCATGGCCGAGCGGCTTGGCGAGGTAGCGCAGCACGCGCAGATTGCCGAGCGGATGGACGTCGCAAGCGATCACCTGCGCCAAGGCGCGCAGGCGCGCCCGGTCGGCGGGATCCTGCGGCAGGAATTGCGTCGGCGGATGCGTCTCGTCGAGATATTCGACGATGGCGAGCGACTGGATGAACTCTCTTCCGTCATCATCAAGCAGCGGCACGAGCCCTTGCGGATTGCGCGCCAAATATCCGGGTGCGCGCTGCTCGTTCCGTCGCAGATGGATGCCGGCGTGCTCATAGGGCAGCCCTTTCAGGTTGAGCGCGATGCGCACCCGAAAAGCCGCCGAGGAGCGGTAATAGCCATAGAGCTTGAGCAAGCGGGCCTCCCTGACTCGATTTGCCTTATCTCCATCGCAGCGGAGGAGACCGTCAAAGTACGGGGCATTGTGGCGCTTGACGGCATGCCAACAAAGGCGCAATCGTTTCGTATGAAACCAATTGCGCGGGATGCCCAGGCCGGGCCGGCTGGCGAATTCGCCATCGAGCGGTATTTGCCGTTTCGGCTGTCGGTGCTAGCCAACCGCTTCACGCGCGCCGCGGCGCGCGTCTATGCCCAGCACTTCCGGCTCACCGCACCGGAATGGCGCACGCTGGCGGTGCTCGGCCGTTACGGGCCGATGAACGCCAACACCGTCGTCGAACGCACTGCGATGGACAAGGTGCGCGTCAGCCGCTCGGTCGCGCGCCTAGTCGCCGGCGGCCTGATCACGCGCCGCGTCGATGCTGCCGACCGGCGGCGCGCGATCCTCGAGCTGACGCCGCAGGGCGCGAACACCTATCGGCAGGTCGCGCCGCTGGTACTCGCCGTCGAGGACCAGATCCTCGAAACCATGAGCGTCGAGGAGCGCAACCAGCTCGAGCACCTCTGCCGCAAGCTCGAGGCGCGCAGCGCCGCGATGATGGTGGACGAGATCGAGACCGAAATCGCGGACTAGCCAGACTAGCGGATCTCGCCTTGGAAGGTCCGGTTGATGATCGGCATTTCGATTCTGAGGCGCGTCGTCTTTGCCGCCACCGGATAGGTCGGGCGGTAGATCGTGAACGACTTATCGCTGTGGCCCATCGTGCCGGTGATCGCGACATGCGCCACGACCGCGAAGTCGGAGCGGTTCAGCACGCGCGCGAAACGCTGCATCTCCGTCAGATCGTCCCAAAAGCCGTCCTCGGCGACGATCAGGCTGATTCCGAGATCGCGGATCAGCGCGGCGATCTGGTCCTCGCTGTAGGCGGCCTCGCCGACGCCGCGCTGTCGCTCAACCGCGACACGCAACAGCAATTTGTCGGCCCGGAGGATCGTGATGTCGCGGCGCTCCTCATGGGTCCGCAGATCGAAAACGAAATTGCCATCGCGGTAGCCCGAGAACAGCACCACGGCGTTGGGCGGCGCGGCAGCGGCTGCATAATCCGCCAACGCCTGGTGGCCGGTGATCACCGGCACCGGCACCGCGATCAGGGTATAGGCCAGCGTGCCAATGCCCGCGACGCAAGCCGCCAAGCCGGCAATGCGGCGCGGCAAAAAATAAACCAGCGAAGCGGCCGCAAGGATGACGAAGGGCGTCATTACCGGCAGGAAATGCCGGGGTGCGCGCAGCGCGATCGCCGAGAAGCCGACATAGCCGACCAGCACCCAGACGAGCAGCAGCCAGGCCGGCCAGCCTTTGAGCGCGGGCAATTTCCCCGCCAATAAAAGCGCTGCGCCGGCGAGCGCTAGAAGCAAGACCGGCCAGCCGAGAATCTCGGGCAGCAGCGTCGGGTAGAAAGTCCAGGCCGCGACGCTCCAGCGCGGCAGCTCGTTGGTGAGCGCGGCGGCAGACTGGAAATTCGCGATCCCGAAACGCAGATTGAGCCACAGCGCCGGCAGCAACCCCAGCGCCGCCAGCGCCGCCGCCAGCAGCACCCGCCGGTCGCGGAACGGAGCGGCGCGCCGCTCGGCAATCATGGTCAGGGCGAAAACCGGCACGATGAAGGCGACGTTGTATTTGATGTAAATGGCGGCGAGCACGAGAGCGGTGGCGCAGGCGAGGTCGCGTGTCCGGTCATGCCTGAGGAATCGCGCGAAGCAGAATGCCGCCCAGCTCAACGACGCATAGGCGGGAATATCGAGCATCACCTGGCGGCCCCAAAAGGCCAGCTCGGGCGCGCTCATCAACATCAGCGCCGAACCCAGCGCCGCGTAGCGTGTCAGGAAGAGTCTGGACGTTCGATAGACGCCGAATCCGAGCAGCGCATAGAACACCGCGACGGTGCCCTGCGCCACGACATGGCTGACGCCGAACAGCGCGAAGGTGGCGGCTTCGATGAAATAGAAGAGCGGCGGATAGAACAGGATCGAGAGGGCGGGGTATTGCAGATAGTAATTTTCGGCCCAGCTTGCCGGATCGTGCCACGGCCACGCGGCGATGAAATCCTTGACGAAGGCGCCGTTCAGGGCGTGGCGCGGCGCATCGCTATAGGAGAAATCACCGGCGACCGGCGCCGTGACAAACAGCACGCAGGCCACGGCAAGAATGAGCGCCGGCGGCGCCAGGCGCCGCAACAGGCGATAAAGCGCCGCGGCGCGCGACACCCGATTCCAACCGGCATCGGCCGCCGAATGCGAAACCATTTATCCCCTTCCCGACCGGGATGCGTCCTGGACGAGCCGAGCTTATGAAGCGCGGGTTAATATCCCTGAAACGGGCTCCCCGGAGCCGCCGGCGGCCGGCGCGCCGCGCGCTTGCCCACCCCCGCTTGCATGCTATAACCCTTGCCCAGGAAAGGAATTTCGGGGGAAACCGTGGCCGGCGCGACCATCCTCGTTCTCAATGGTCCCACCCTCAACCTGCTCGGCGTGCGCGAGCCGGCGATCTATGGCCGCGACACGCTCGCCGATGTCGAGGAAGCCTGCCTGGAGCGGGCATCGGTGCTCGGGCTGGCGCTCGATTTCCGCCAATCCAACCACGAAGGCCAGCTCGTCGAGTGGATCCAAGAGGCGCGCGAGAACGCCGACGGCATCATCATCAATCCCGCCGGCTACACGACGACGTCGGTCGCGCTGCTCGACGCGCTGAAGGCGTCCGAGCTGCCGGTCATCGAGGTGCATCTCTCGAACATCTACCGGCGCGAAGCCTTTCGGCACAACTCGCTGGTAAGCCAGGCGGCGACTGGGGTCATCTGCGGCCTCGGCGCGCAGGGCTATCTGCTGGCGCTCGAGGCGATCGCCCGCCTGCTCGACACCCCAACCGCCGACTGAATCAGAAAAGCTTATCGTCATGACAAAGCAGAGCGATTTGAACGTCGACGGCGATCTCGTCCGCACGCTGGCGGCGCTGCTCGAGGAAACCGGCCTGTCCGAGATCGAATACGCGCAAGCCGACCGCCGCATCCGCGTCGCGCGCAATTCGCCGACGGCGCCGGCGGTGACCGTCTCGGTACCGTCCGCCGGTGCCGCCCCCCTCGCCGAGGCCGAGCCTGCCGGCGCGGTCAAGGCGCCGATGGTCGGCACCGCCTATTTGGCACCGCAGCCGGGAACCCCGCATTTCGTCAAGGTCGGCGACATGGTGCGCGAGAACCAGCCGCTGCTTGTCATCGAGGCGATGAAGGTGATGAATCAGATCCACGCGCCGCGTGCCGGCCGCGTCGCCGAAATCCGGGTCGGCGACGGCACGCCCGTGGAATTCGGCCAGATCCTGATCGTGCTGGAATAGCCGGCGGCCGATGTTCGAAAAGGTGCTGATCGCAAACCGCGGCGAGATCGCCCTGCGCATCCACCGCGCCTGCCGCGAGATGGGCATCCGCACCGTCGCCGTCCATTCGACCGTCGACGCCAACGCCATGCATGTTCGGCTCGCCGACGAGAGCGTCTGCATCGGGCCGCCGCCGGCGGGTGACAGCTATCTCAATATCCCGGCGATTCTATCGGCCGCCTCGATCACGGGGGCCGACGCGATCCATCCCGGCTTAGGTTTCCTCGCCGAGAACGCCGATTTCGCGCAGATCGTCGCGGAGCACGACCTCACCTTCATCGGCCCGTCGGTCGAGCACATAAGGCTGATGGGCGACAAGGTCGCGGCCAAGAACGCGGCAAAGGCACTCGGCATTCCCGTGGTGCCGGGCGGCCAGGCGGTGCAGACGATCGAGGCCGCGCGCGGCGAGGCAAAAGAGGTAGGCTATCCAATCCTCATCAAGGCGACGGCCGGCGGCGGCGGTCGCGGCATGCGCGTGGCACGCGACCAGGCGGCGCTCGACGAGCTCTTTCCCGTGGCGCAAGCCGAGGCGCAGACCTTTTTCGGCAACGGCACGCTCTATCTCGAGCGCTTTCTCGAAAGACCGCGGCACATCGAGGTGCAGATCCTGGGCGACGGCCAGGGCGCGGTGGTGCATCTGGGCGAGCGTGATTGCTCGATGCAGCGCAAGCATCAGAAGCTGGTCGAGGAGACCCCCTCGCCCGGCCTCAACGACGCCGAGCGCGAGCGCGTCCGGGATCTCGCGGTCAAGACGATGACCAAGCTCGGCTACAAGAGCGCCGGCACGCTCGAATTCCTGTTCGAGAATGGCGAGTTCTTTTTCATCGAGATGAACACGCGGCTTCAGGTCGAGCACCCGATCTCGGAGATGATCAGCCGAATCGATCTGGTGCGCGAGCAGATCCGGATCGCCGCCGGCGCCGCACTGGGCTATCGCCAGGCGGATATCCGCCTCTCCGGCCATTCGATCGAATGTCGCATCAATGCCGAGCATCCCGACACCTTTGCGCCCTCGCCCGGCACCGTCACTCGCTACCACGCACCGGGCGGCATGGGCGTGCGCGTCGACAGCGCGCTTTACCAGGGCTACACGGTGCCGGCGCAATACGACAGCCTGGTGGCGAAGCTCATCGTCCACGGCACCAACCGCAACGAATGTCTCATGCGCTTGCGGCGCGCGCTCGAGGAATTCGTTATCGCCGGGATCGAGACGACCATCCCGCTGCACCAGAAGTTGGTCGTCACCGAAGAATTCATCAACGGTGCCTACGACATCGGCTGGTTCGAGCGGACCTACGATCGCAAGACCGGCGCCGATTAGATCGTCGAGCGCCGTCGGTCAGCGTCGAGCATCGTCGCGTACATCGCCTCTTCTTCCTCGCGCACGCGGCCCGCCAAGGCGCCGCTCACTGCGGCGATGAAGGCGCCGATCACCATAGCGAGCGCCGTCACGATGGCGATCTGCGCCGCGCGCTTGCGCGCTGCATCCATCTGGGCGATGACCGAATCGACCCGCGCCTGCGCCTCCGCTTGGCTTATGCCCGTGCGCGAAGCGACGAGCTGGGCGATATAGGCGCTGTCGTCCGGGGTGACGCCGCCATTGGCGAAGTCGCGCGCCAGGATGCGCCCGGTCTCGCCACGCGGATCGGCAGCGGCGCCTATAGTCGAACCCGGCATGGCCGAGCTAGGCATCATCGGCGTTGCGGCTGGACCCGAGCCGTCCGTCAGCGCGGGCGTGGCGGCGGCCAGCGCGGCAGGACGATAGAGGTTGTCGACGAAATAGGTGTTTTGATCGGCGGCGCGCCCGATAGCGGCGCCAGAAGCGCCCGCCGCGGCACCGCCCAATGTAATGGCGCCGGCGCCGGCCAGCAGCACCGCGCCTGCGACGCTCGCTAGGCACCAGGCGAGAAATCCGTGCGCGGTATCACGGAAGAAAATCTCGTGGCTGTGGATGCCGGTCCATTTGGTGCGCAACCGCCCGGCGAGATAGCCGCCGATAGCCGACGAAAGCCATTGCACCACGACCAGCCAGGCGATGGCGGCGACGCCGACTTTGGCGGCGCTGGCGCCGGAATGATACCAGGGCGACACCGCGGCAAGGCCGAGGCCGCTGCCGAGCACCACGAGAATAAGGGTGGTCGCCACCGCGGCGACCGCGCCGGCGATGATGGCGCCCCATGAGGCCGCCGAAACCGAGCCTTCGTCGCCGCCGAGCAGCGCGCGATCGCTATCGAGCATGGTCATGTTGCGAGCCTTCCGGTCAGTGCCAGATCAGGGCGAGAAGGATGATGACGGGAATGGGAACCCCGAGGAGCCAGAGAAGAATGCCGCGACCCATGAAACCCTCCTGAAAATGCCGTGCAGCCTAAAGTACCAAACGATGCAGAAGGCCGGGCGTTCCCGCCGGATAGTCGTTACTCGGCGGCTTCGGCATGGTCGCCGGCCGCCGAACGGGCGCTGATAGGGCTTCCCTGCTTCAATTTGTGCCCGGTGAAGCTGCGGGTCGTCGGCGCCGGCAGGCCGTTGGCCTTGAACTGCGCGAGCAGCTCCGCCTTGCGCACCGCCAATCGATTGCCGAGCGCCTCGACATCCAAGCCGGCCGCCTTCGCCTGGGCGAACATGCCTTCGACGCGGGCTTCCTCCTCGCCGACATGGTGCTTGATGAGCTCCGAGAGCACATGGACCTTCGAATCAAAGAATTCATTGTCGGGCGCGCTGTCCGCGATTTCGGAAATGAGGATCTTCGCGCCATCATGTTCGACATAGGCTTCGTCGAGCGTGTTATCCTCGATCTTGTTCTTACAGGCGGGATAGAAGATTTCCTCCTCGATGGTCGCGTGAACCATCAACTCGATGCAGATCTCCTTGGCGAGGGCCTGTTTCTTGCTGTCGCTTTTCGACGCTTCGAATTGCTTGAATAAGCCCTCGACCTTGCGGTGATCGGCTTTCAGGAGGGCAATTGCGTCGGGGCGGTGTTTCGTCGCCATGATGATCTCCATTCAACAATATTGAGCGCGAGGCCGCGCACCTGACAAAAAGAGGCAGCCAACGGATTGGTTCCGCGAAAAGAAGGATTATCGGACCATGGCGGCGACGGCCGACCGTCCCAAGGTCCTCGCTAAACCGGCGGATTAGGCGTAAGCTTCGCCTATCGTCGGCGGCGATATTTAGCGCTGACGGCCGGGAGACAAAGTGGCTTCCTCCGCCAGGACGCGGTCTCCCGCCTCATCAGGAATCCGCGCAGCGCTTAAATTCAAGGAGGTCGAAATGGCCAAAGGCCAGGTACGTTCGAACCGCGAAAAGAAGAAACCAAAGAAATCCGCTACCGAAAAACTCAAAGCCGACCAATCAGGCTACACGCCGTCTGCATACAAGTCCGGCCAGAAGAAGTCATAAGGCCCGTTTATTCAATTGCAGGAGGGCCTCATGGCTCGTCTCACGCTGCGTCCGGGCCAAATGGTCGAGCGTTCCGGCGTTTATCAAGACCCCGTTTCGGGTGAACGGACAACGCTTGTTCACGGCAAGCGCGCTCCGCCCAGCATGAGCGGGAAATGGGTGGAGACTCTCGCTAAACCAGCGGATTAGGCGTAAGCTTCCGCCATCGTCAGCAGCGACCTTTGGCGCTGACGGCTGAGAGACAAAGCCGCGCCCTTTAGGGGATGCGCCCTCCCGCCGAATGAGGGAGAGGCTGCATGGCTCGCTATCGCTTCTATTTCCTGAATGCCGAAAATCATATGGGCGCGGTCGTTGAAAACGCGGCCTGTTCGAGCGATTCCGCGGCCGCCAAGATCGCCATCAAGCTGCTTGGCAAACAGCCGAAGCACCCTGGCATCGAGATCAGGGAAGGCCTGCGGAGCGTGTCGCGACACTATCGCAGCCAGGTGCCGGCCCCCGGCTTTCTCAAGCGAGCCGCCCGCTATTTTCTTGCGGTCGGGGGGACCAGCCGTGCCGGTTGAGAAAGAAATCAACGAACTCGCCCACCAGCTCGTCGAGCGTTACGGCGCCGAGGCGGGCAACGTGGCCGCGCATCGGATCAGCAACCTCGAACAGCGGGGCGAACAAGGCGCGGCCGAACTCTGGCGGCGGGTCCATGCGGCGCTTCCCGCGCGAGTTGGACCTAACCCGGGCTAACGCGACCCACGGGGCGATTGCCGCCCAAGGCACAACCGGCACGTTGGATTCGATCCGGCTTAATTTGAATGTTCCAGTTTCGCGCGGCCGTGAACCGTCAGGATCAAATGCCCCTGCCGGCCGAACGTGACCAGTTCATCGGCGATAGCATCTTCCCACGCGCTGTTGCGGACATGTGCTTTGCCACGCGTCATGGACATCGACGCGGGTTCGGGGACGGCGCTCAACCCAATCGAGGAATTGCACGATCAAGAACGTCGCTTGGCTCGCCATCGGGCGATTCTACATAAAGCCTTTTGCGTCTTCAATTCGCTCATCTTACGCAGTTCCTCGCGCCTTAATCGGCTGATTCCCGTTAAGGTTCCGACCGCGTTTGACGATATTGTTCCGGCGGCTATCGTGGGGGCGGAGGTCAATGGAATGAATTTGCGTCAGGCGGTGCGGCTCGTGGCACTGCTGAACCTCGCCTATTTCGGCGTCGAGTTCGCCGTCGCGCTTTCAATTGGCTCGGTCTCTCTGTTCGCGGATTCCATCGACTTTCTGGAAGATGCTTCGATCAATTTCCTCATTCTGATTGCGCTTGGTTGGAGCGCGGCGCGGCGCGCGGCAATTGGTACCGTACTTGCCGGAATTCTGCTGGTGCCGGGCCTCGCGACTCTCGGGATGGCTTGGCACAAATTTTCAGTGCCGGTCGCGCCTGCCCCGATACCGCTGACGCTGACCGGGTTGGGCGCTCTGGCGATCAATCTATCCTGCGCCTTTACGCTGGTTCGGCACCGCCATGCCGCCGGTAGCCTTACGAAAGCGGCGTTTCTGTCCGCGCGGAATGACGCCATCGCCAACGTCGCGATCATCGGTGCCGGGATAGGCACGGCCCTCACCCTATCGGCATGGCCTGATCTAATCGTCGGGCTTGGAATTGCGGGGCTGAATGCAGATGCCGCCCGCGAGGTCTATCGGGCCGCCCGCACGGAGCGCGATTTGGCAGGGTTGGCGTAAATTGAAAAGAGAATGAGCGGTCCTGACCGGCGCGGCCCCGACACGCTAGACTGACCCCATGCACGCCCTCACGCCCGAATTGCTGCTGCGCGCCTATGCGGCGGGCATCTTCCCGATGGCGGAATCGGCGGAGGATGCGGAAATCTTCTGGGTCGATCCGGAGCGGCGCGGCATCCTGCCGCTCGACGATTTCCACCTGCCCGCACGCCTGGCGCGCACGCTGCGGCAAAATATCTTCGAAATGCGCTGCGACAGCGATTTCGCCGGCGTGATCGCGGGCTGCGCCCAACCGACGCCCGACCGGCCCAAGACGTGGATCAACAGCGAGATTGTCGCGCTCTACAGCGCGCTCTTCGCCTCGGGCTTCGCGCACAGCATCGAGGCGTGGCAGGACGGCGACCTAGTCGGCGGGCTCTATGGCGTCAGCCTCGGCGGCGCCTTCTTCGGCGAGAGCATGTTCAGCCGCGCCACCGACGCCAGCAAGGTGGCGCTGGCGCAGCTCGTCGCGCGCCTAAGGCTGGGCGGCTACGCGTTG
Organism: Allostellaceae bacterium; assembly: GCA_035648735.1. Classification (GTDB taxonomy): domain Bacteria; phylum Pseudomonadota; class Alphaproteobacteria; order ATCC43930; family CGMCC-115725; genus REEB95. Next base: position 9,424 of record DASRKX010000062.1, on the reverse strand, counting down.
CTCGACGTGCAGTTCGTCACGACGCATCTGAAGCGCTTCGGCGCCGTCGAAATCCCGCGCGCCCGGTATCGAAGAATGCTGGCTGACGCGCTGAAGATCGAGGCTCACTTGCCGGCGGGCGGGCTCGACGGCGCCGCGGTCGCGTCGGTTTTGCAGTCGAGCACATTGACGTCGTAGATCGGATCCTCGAGCGCCGAGATCGCCGGCGACGAGGCGAACATCCAGCCGCTGAAAACCCGCTTGGTCTCGCTGGCGCCGGCATTCATGCGTACGTCGTCGATTTCCAGGAACGCGGTGGTCTCGGGCGGCTCCTCGGGCGGACGCTTGACGCAGGCGCGAACGGTGACGACCAGCGTGCCGAAGCGCACCGGCTTGTCGATCGGCGCGTTGAAGCGCGAGACGCGGGCGGTCGTCTTGTCGATGCCCTGCAGAACCGCGATTTCCGCGGCGCGCGCGGTAGTCGCGCACAGCATGCCGGCCGCGATCAGGCACACGACCCAGCGCGAGACGGCGCGTCTCATGCCTTGCCCTTCCGGTTGCGATAGGGGTTATCGAGGCCTTCGGCCAGGTCGCGCAACACCTGGCGGAACTGCGTCTCGTCGCCGCCCATCAGCACGGCATCCTCGAGCGCCTCCTGGGCGAGATCGCGGATTTCCTCGAGATTCTCGTTCAGCACTTTGATCTTGTCGTGGCAGGACAGCTTCTCGCCTTGCGGCGTCAGCCAAATCGGCAGCCTGAGCTTGCTCACGGCTTCACCGCGGCGAAGCGCAAGCGCACGTAATCGGCGACCCAGACACCGTCCTTGAACAATGCGCGGCGCAGATCGTCCTCGACCTCGCGCTTGACGCTGTCGCGCTCCGCCGCCGGCAGACGGACGAGGAAGCTTTCGGCGAAGGTGTCGAGCCAATCGCCGAGCGGGCCCGGCAGGGGCGTCGGCCGCGGGATGAGATCGATCGAGCGGACCGTGAAGCCGCGCCGCTCGAGCTTGGCGCGATATTCCTCAGGTGACGCGAAATACCAGGGAAAGAACGGGCGAGCGTCGATGCCGCGCCGCGCGAAGGAAGCGAGCAGCGATTCGAGCACATGCGTCATGTTGCCCACGCCGCCGCATTCGGCGACGAAGCGACCGCCCGGCTTCAGCGCGCGCCACACGCCGTCGATCACGGCATCGGGATCGCGCATCCAATGGAGCGCGGCGTTGCTGAACACCGCGTCGAATTCGCGGTCGAAGGCGAGTCTCGTGCCATCGGCCATGCGCGCATCCAGGCCGCGGGCCTGGGCGGCGGCGACCTGCTCGGCGCTTTGATCCACGGCGACGACGCGGGCATGCGCGGCCAACTCCGCCGTCAGCGCGCCGTCGCCGCAGCCGAGATCGAGGATGCATTCGCCCGCGACCGGCGCCAGCAAGTCCAGCGCCTCGCGACCGAGCACCGCGACAAAGCCGGCGTTGCGCTGATAGCGCTGGGAATCCCAGCGCTGCTCGACGACCCGCGTGCCCGGCGCGATGGTGGAATGTCCCGCTTCGTTTCGCGGCATCACTTCGGCGCGGGCACGGGCGCCGGCGCCGGCGCCGGATTGGGCGTGACGTCACTCTTGTTCTGCGAGGCGCCGTAGATCACCTGGCCGATCAGCGATTCGAGGCTCATCGCCGACTGGGTGTGGGTAATGCGGCCGCCGGGCGGGATGGTATCGTCCTCGTTGCCGGGCTCGATCGCGAGGAACTTGTCGCCGAGCAGCCCGGACGAGGCGATCGTCGCCACGGAATCTTCCGGCAGCCGGATCGCGGGATCGATGCTGATGCGGATGGTGGCAAGATAAGTTTTAGGATCAAGGGTTTGTGCCATGATGCTGCCGACCTTGATGCCGCTGATCTTGACGTCGCCGCCGTCGCGCAGGCCCTCGACCTTGTCGAATTGCGCGGTGAGCTCATAGCCGCCGGTGGCGTGCACCTGGGTGGCCGTATAGGCGAAGAACAGAAACACGGCGGCGACCACCAGGACGACCGCGCCCATGACGGTCTCGACGGCGTTGCGATTCATGGCTGCTCTACTCCTTCAGACGGATGGGGAGGCGCATGGGGTTCATTCCGGCCGCCACGGCTCGTAATCGCCGGTGGCGGGCTCGCGCTCGCCGCCTTTCAGGAGCGAGCCCGGCGGCCGATAGGCCGCGGGCGTGCCGGTCAAATTCGGCTGATGCTCTTTCTGCCACGGATATTGCCGCTTGCCGGCATCGGCCGGCATCGAATCGATGGTGTGGTGCAGCCAGGCATGCCATTCCGGCGGCACACGTGAGGCTTCCACCTCGCCGTTGTAGATCACCCAGCGCCGCTCGCGGCTCCAGCGCCCGCCGCCGCGTTTCAGCGCACCGCCGCCGCGCTCGCGGTAATAGCGGTTGCCGAAGGAATCGGTGCCGAGGTGCTCGCCTTTGAGCCAGGTGAAGATGCGGGTGCCGATGGTGGTCATGCGCGGATGGGGCGCCGAGCGCCCGGGGTTTCCACTCGAAAGCGGCGGGAACTATGGCACTCCATGCCGCCTCCGTCCAGACGGCGCGCAGGCCGGCCGCCGCCTTGACGCCGCAGCGGGCGGCGTGGCTCAATCGCCGCCCATATGGACAGGATACTGATCAAGGGCGGGACCATCGTCACGATGGACCCGGCCGTGCCCGATCTGGCGCAAGGCGATGTGCTGATCGAGGGCGACCGCATCGCCGCCGTGGCGCCGGCGATCGCGGCGGACAATGCGCGGGTGATCGACGCGCGCGAGCGCATCGTCATGCCAGGCTTCGTCAACGCCCATATTCACACCTGGCAGACTGCGCTGCGCGGCGTCGCCGCCGATTGGGCGGCGCCCGAATACCTCCACAACATGCATGCCAACTTCGCCCCGGCCTTCCGGCCCACCGACATCTACATCTCCAATTTTATGGGCGCGCTAAACCAGCTCAATTCGGGCGTCACCACCATCGTCGATTGGTGCCACAACAATCCGTCGCCGGCACATAGCGACGCCGCTATCGACGCGTTGTTCGAGGCGGGCATCCGCGCCGTCTTCATGCACGGCTCGGCGAAGCCCGACCCCAAACCGGGACAGAAGCATTTCAGCGAGATTCCGCAACCGCGATCGGAGATCGAGCGCTTCGCCCGCGGCCGCTTTGCCGCCAAGGACGCGCTGGTGACGCTCGGCCTCGCCATTCTCGGGCCGCATTATTCGACCTATGAGGTGGCGCGGGCCGATTTCAATCTGGCGCGCGAATTCGATCTCTTGTGCAGCATGCATGTCGGCGGCGGCGCGCCCCAAACGCCGGAGGGCTTTCCGCGCCTCGCCGCCGAAGGGCTAATCGGTGCCAACAGCAACATCGTGCACGGCAACAATCTGACGATGGAGATGCTGCGCCTGCTGGTCGATGCCGGCGGCACCGTGACAGTGACGCCGGAATGCGAGATGCAGATGGGTTTCGGCCACCCGGTGACGGGCAAGCTGCGCGCGCTGGGATCCCTGCCCTCGATCGGCTCCGACGTCGAATCCGGCACGGGCAGCGATATGTTCACCAACATGCGCATGGCGCTGCAATATCAGCGCGCGCTCGACAACCAGGTGGTCGTCGACCGCACCGGCGTGGCGCCCGAGCACCTGACGGTGACGGCGCGCGAGGCGCTCGAATGGGCGACGATCAACGGCGCGCGGATGGCCAAGCTCGACCGCGTCACCGGCTCACTGACGCCCGGCAAGCAGGCCGATATCGTGCTGCTGCGCGCCGACGATCTGAACATCTTTCCGGTGACCGATCCGGTGCATGCGATCGTGCTGCACGGCAGCGCCGCCAATGTCGACACGGTCTTCGTCGCCGGCCGCGCCGTCAAGGAAGTGGGCAAGCTGGCCCACGGCGACCTCGTGGGACGCCGGGCGGCGCTCGCGGCGACGAGCCAGCGCGTCATGGCGCAGGCTGCCGGAATCCATTAGCATCGCTCCATAAAATCTAGGGAGGAAAAGCCAATGAAAATTATCGGGTGCCGCCAATTCGCGGCGGCAATCGTCGCTGTTGCGCTGGGATTTTCCATCGCCGCACCGATGGATGCGCAAGCCGCCGATCCGATCCGGATCGGCTTCAGCATGTCCTTGACCGGCGGCCTTGCCAGCGGCGGCAAGCCGTCGCTGCTCGCGATGGAGATGTGGCGGGACGACGTCAACGCCAAGGGCGGCCTGCTCGGCCGACAAGTCGAGCTCGTTCATTACGATGACCAGAGCACGCCGGCGAACGTGCCGGGCATCTATACCAAGCTGATCGACGTCGACAAGGTCGACCTCGTGGTCTCGGCCTATGCCACCGGCCAGACGGCGCCGGCGATGCCGATCGTCATGCAGCACAACATGGTGTTCATGGCGCTCTTCGGCACGGCGGTGAACGACAAGTTCAACTACGACAAATATTTCCAGATCCTGCCCAACGGCAAGGACACGGCGATCGCGCCGTCCTACGGCTTCTTCCAGGTCGCGATGTCGATGAACCCGAAACCCAAGACGGTTGCCTTGGTGGCGGCGGATGCCGAATTCGCCCAGAACGTGATCGGTGGCGCCCGGCGCGTGGTGAAGGATTTGGGGTTGCAGGTTGTCTATGACAAGAGCTACCCGCCGGCAACGACCACCGATTATTCGCCGATCGTGCGCGCCGTGCAGGCGACCAATCCCGACATCGTGTACGTGGCGTCTTATCCGCCCGATTCCGTCGGCATCATCCGCGCCGCCAACGAAGTCGGCCTCAAGCCGAAGATCTTCGGCGGCGGCATGATCGGCGTCGCCTTCACGCCGATCAAGCAGCAGCTCGGCCCGCTGCTGAACGGCATCGTCGCCTACGACGTCTACGTGCCGGAGCCGACGATGAAGTTCCCCGGCACCGAGGACTTTCTCAAGCGCTACCAGGCCAAGGCGCCGGGCGAAGGCGTCGATCCGCTGGGCTACTATTTGCCGCCCTTCGCCTATGCCGAGATGCAGATCCTGGGTGACGCGATCACCAAGGTCGGCAGCCTCGACCAGGCCAAGCTCGCGCAATACATCCACGCCACCACGTTCAATACCGTGGTAGGCAGCGTGAAATTCGCCGACAACGGCGAGTGGGAAAAAGGCCGCGTGCTGTTCGTCCAGTACCAGGGCGTCAAGGGCACCGACCTCGATCAGTTCCGCAAGGCGGGGACGCAAGTCATTCTCTATCCGCCGGAATTCAAGTCGGGCACCTTCCGCTACCCCTACGACGCCGCGAAGAAATAGCGCTGCGTTCCCGGATGAAGGCCGCGGCGCAAGCCACGTCGCGGCCTTCATCTTTGTGAATTTCGACACGGGCCACGCCGCGACTCATTTGAAACACTAGATGTAGCGGCATTTTCCCGCGCGACACAAAATGTAGTTGATCGACCCCCACGTTTCTGCCAAGATTTTGATTCTGCGCTTGGGCATGCACCACCGGTAGTGGTCGTGTCGCATGGGGAAATCGGCCGTTTGTGTTGGGGGGAGCATGCGTATCGAGCGTCGTTTCACGTCCGCGGGCCAAGACCCGTTTCACGGCATCGCCTTCAAATCCACCACCAGTGAAATCCGCAACCCCGATGGGTCGCGGGTTTTTCATCTGCCCGATATCGAGGTGCCGGCGGAATGGAGCCAAGTCGCCAGCGATATCCTGGCGCAGAAATATTTCCGCAAGGCCGGGCTGCCGGCCAAACTGAAGGCGGTCGAGGAAAAGGGCGTGCCCGCCTGGCTGTGGCGCAAGAAGCCGGACGAGAAGGCGCTCGACAAGCTGCCGGCCGAGCGACGCTCGGAAGGCGAGCGCAGCGCCAAGCAGGTTTTCCACCGCCTCGCCGGCACCTGGACCTATTGGGGCTGGAAGGGCGGCTATTTCGACGGCGAGGCCGACGCGCGCGCCTATTACGACGAAATGTGCGTCATGCTGTGCCGCCAGATGGCGGCGCCGAATTCGCCGCAATGGTTCAACACCGGCCTGCACTGGGCCTACGGCATCGACGGCCCGGCGCAAGGCCATTACTACGTCGATTTCAAGAGCGGCGAGCTGGTCGCGAGCGCGAGCGCCTACGAGCATCCGCAGCCGCATGCCTGCTTCATCCAGTCGGTCTCCGACGACCTCGTCAACGAGGGCGGGATCATGGATCTCTGGGTGCGCGAGGCGCGCCTCTTCAAATACGGCTCGGGCACCGGCTCGAACTTCTCCAAGCTCAGGGGCGATGGCGAAAAATTATCGGGCGGCGGCCGCTCCTCGGGCCTGATGAGCTTCCTCAAGATCGGCGACCGCGCCGCCGGCGCCATCAAGTCGGGCGGCACGACGCGCCGCGCCGCCAAGATGGTCACCGTCGACATCGATCATCCGGATATCGAGACCTACATCAACTGGAAGGTCGTCGAGGAGCAGAAGGTCGCGGCGCTGGTGTCGGGCTCGAAGCTCGCCGAGCGTCACCTCAACCTCATCATGGCCGTCTGCCGCGGGCCCGAGGCCCAGGCGCTCGGCGAAGGCCGCTTCGATCCCAACAAGAACCTGGCGCTGCGGCGCGAGATCAAGGCGGCGCGCAAGCTGATGATCCCGGAGAATTACGTCCAGCGGGTCATCCAATTCGCCCAGCAGGGCTACGAGAAGATCGACTTCAAGACCTACGACACGGATTGGGACAGCGACGCCTATCTCACCGTCGCCGGCCAGAACTCGAACAATTCGGTGCGCGTCACCAACGACTTTCTCGACCGCGTGATGAAGGGCGGCAGCTGGGAGCTGATCCGCCGCACCGACGGCAAGGTGCACAAGACCGTCGCGGCGGGCGAGCTGTGGGACCAGATCGGCTTCGCTGCCTGGGCGAGCGCCGATCCCGGCCTGCAATACGACACCACGATCAACGAGTGGCACACCTGCCCGGAGAGCGGCCGGATCAACGCCTCCAACCCGTGCTCCGAATACATGTTCCTCGACGACACGGCGTGCAATCTGGCGTCGCTCAACCTGATGGCGTTCCGCCGCGAGGGCGGCCATTTCGACAATCCCGCCTTCGAGCATGCCGTCCGCCTGTGGACCGTCGCGCTCGAAATCTCGGTGCTGATGGCGCAGTTCCCGTCGAAGGAGATCGCGCGGCTGTCCTACGAGTTCCGAACCTTGGGCCTGGGCTACGCCAATATCGGCGGCCTGCTCATGGCGATGGGCCTCTCCTATGACAGCGAGGCCGGCCGCGCGCTGTGCTCAGCCATCACCGCGGTGATGACCGGCGTTGCCTACGCCACCTCGGCGGAGATGGCGGGCGAGCTCGGTCCCTTCCCCGGCTATGCCAAGAACCGCGAGGCGATGCTGCGCGTCATGCGCAACCATCGGCGCGCCGCCTATGGCGAGCGCGCGGGCTTTGAAGGCCTGACCATGCAGCCGGTGCCCTTGGATGCGGTGAACTGCCCGGACCGCACGCTGGTCCAGGCGGCGCGCCAGGCCTGGGACGCGGCGCTGATGCTCGGCGAGCTGCACGGCTACCGCAACGCCCAATCCACCGTGATCGCGCCGACCGGGACGATCGGCCTGGTGATGGATTGCGACACCACCGGCATCGAGCCGGATTTCGCGCTGGTGAAATTCAAGAAGCTCGCCGGCGGCGGCTACTTCCGCATCATCAACCGCGTCGTGCCCGAGGCGCTGGCGAAGCTGGGCTATGGCGCCAAGGAATGCGAGGCGATGACCCGCTATGCCGTCGGTCACGGCACCTTGAAGGACGCCCCGGCGATCGACCACAAGGCGTTGAAGGCCAAGGGCTTCACCGAAAGCGTGCTCGAAGCGCTCGAAAGCCAGCTCGCGACCGCCTTCGACATCAAATTCGCCTTCAACAAATGGACGCTGGGCGAGGATATCTGCAAGGCGGCCTTCGGCTTCACCGACGCGCAGTTGAACGACGTCTCATTCGACATCCTCAGCGCGCTTGGCTTTTCCAAGGGCGAGATCGAGGCGGCGAACACCTTTTGCTGCGGCGCCATGACGCTCGAAGGCGCGCCCTACCTCAAGCCCGAGCACCTGCCGGTCTTCGACTGCGCCAATCCGTGCGGCCGCATCGGCAAGCGCTCGCTCTCGGTCGAAAGCCACATCCGCATGATGGCGGCGGCGCAGCCCTTCATCTCCGGCGCCATCTCGAAGACGATCAACATGCCGAACCTCGCCACGGTCGAGCAATGCAAGGACGCCTATATGCTGTCCTGGAAGCTCGCGCTCAAGGCCAACGCGCTCTATCGCGACGGCTCGAAGCTGTCGCAGCCGCTGCAATCCTCGCTCATCGACGACGATGCGGATGAGGACGCGATCGCCGAGCTGATGGCCAAGGCGCCGGCCGAGCGCGTGCCCATCGTCGTCGAACGCGTCATCGAGCGCGTCGCCGAGCGCATCCTGCAGAAGGGCGAGCGTCGCCGCCTGCCGCAGCGCCGCAAGGGCTATACCCAGAAGGCGATCGTCGGCGGCCACAAGGTCTATCTCCGCACCGGCGAATACGAGGACGGCAAGCTGGCCGAGGTGTTCATCGACATGCACAAGGAAGGCTCGGCCTTCCGCTCGCTGATGAACAATTTCGCCATCGCCATCTCGATCGGCCTGCAATACGGCGTGCCCCTGGAGGAATTCGTCGAAGCCTTCACCTTCACCCGCTTCGAGCCGTCGGGCACGGTCGAAGGCAACGAAGCCATCAAGATGGCGACCTCGATGCTCGACTACCTCTTCCGCGAGCTCGCCATCTCCTATATCGGGCGGAACGATCTGGCGCATGTCCAGCCGATGGATCTGATGCCCGACACGCTCGGCAAGGGTGCCGCCGAATCCAACCTGTCCGAAGGCGGCAGCCGGTCCGACGTGGCGGCGGTGGTGCAGCGCGTCGCCTCGACCGGCTACATGCGCAACAAGCTCACCGTGCTGCAGGGCGGCGCCGGCCAGATGCAGGCGACGGCGCTGAGCGGCGCGCTGGAAACCGCGGGCAACGTGGCGGTGGCGACCAATCTCGCGGCCGGGCTTCACGCGACGACCGCCCTCACCCCGCCCGACGGCCGGCCCGATGTTCGACCCGATGTTCGAATGGAACGGATCCGCACGGCGCGGATGAAGGGCTATGAGGGCGATTCTTGCGGCGAGTGCGGCAATTTTACGTTGGTAAGGAATGGGACCTGCCTCAAATGCGATACCTGCGGCGGCACCAGCGGCTGTAGTTGATCGCTCCGCGGCACCCGGCTACAGCCTCCCGGCCGGCCTGCGACTGAGGCAGAAATTGGGGGGCGCGGTTCGCGCCGCGCCCCTCTTTTTTCGAGAGTAGTCCCATGCTGGTCCACCGCCGGAAGCTGCGCATCGAATGGGGCCAGTGCGACCCCGCCGGCATCGTCTTCTACCCGCAATATTTCATCATCTTCGACGTCAGCACGGCGCAGCT